>NZ_JBSFWU010000023.1:0-84443 GCF_053594995.1 Streptomyces sp. NPDC002536 | reverse complement strand
CGCCCGTCGGCGCGGCAGCGCCGACGGCGGGCGGCTCCACCGGTGCCGGCGGAACAAGACCCGCACCCGCGTCCGGGGTCGGAGACCCCGCCCCCGGCTCGGCCGCGGACGGAACGGCGGCGCCCTCGTTCTCGGTGCTCACAGTTGTCTCCTCATCAGGTGCATGGTGCAGTCCGATGCATTTCGGTACACATCGGTCTTTTCGCGACCCAGGCCACGCTCGCAACATGTCTGCCGCAAGCTTTTCCCATTGCACGTCAGACCGCCGTAAACGGAGGCTGTGTCCCCACTGGCCTCGCAGCCCCCGCCGGAGCCGCCCGGATCCGGGCGATTACCGAACAAAGGGCCCGCATGCGCGATTGTGCCAGGCGGTGGCACCATAACGCGGTGACCTATGCGCACCCGGCCCGGGACATCCGTCCCGAGCGCCATCCGCTTGCCGTCGTAGCCCACCGGGGAGCCTCCGAGGACGCCCCGGAACACACGCTGGCCGCGTACCGCAAAGCGCTGGAGGACGGCGCCGACGGGCTGGAGTGCGACGTCCGGCTGACCGCCGACGGGCACCTGGTCTGCGTGCACGACCGCCGGGTGAACCGCACGTCCAACGGCCGCGGTGCCGTCTCCGCCCTTGAGCTGGCCGACCTCGCGGCGCTCGACTTCGGCTCGTGGAAGGGCAAGGCCGCCGACGCCGAGGCGCCGGACATCGACCCGGCCGCACCCGATCACGAGCGCACCTCCGTCCTCACCCTGGAGCGCCTCCTCGAACTCGTCGCCGACTCGGGGCGGCGGGTCGAGCTGGCCGTCGAGACCAAGCACCCGACCCGCTGGGCGGGCCAGGTGGAGGAGAAGCTGCTCGGCCTGCTCGACCGCTTCGGCCTGGCCGCACCGCCCGCGGGCGAGGCCTCCCGGGTGCGCGTGATGAGCTTCTCCGCCCGCTCCCTGCAACGGGTGCACGCGGCCGCTCCCGCCATCCCGACCGTCTATCTCATGCAGTTCATCTCCCCGCGCTACCGCGACGGGCGGCTGCCCGCGGGCGTGCACATCGCCGGGCCGAGCATCCGGATCGTCCGCAACCACCCGGAGTTCGTGGCCCGGCTGCAGCGCGCCGGCAACCAGGTGCACGTCTGGACCGTCAACGAGGCGGAAGACGTCGAACTGTGCGCCCGCCTCGGCGTGGACGCGGTCATCACCAACCGGCCCAAGGCAGTGCTTACCCAGCTGGGCCGCCGCTAGACGCGGGGCGCAGCCGGGCGCCGGGGCGCACTCGGACACCACCGTACGGCCATTACAGGGAGTGCACCGGCGCGTTCGCTCCGCAGTCGACCCGCGCGAGTGCCCCTGCCCGTGCGCGATGGCCGGTTTCCGGTACAGGCCATTGGGGCATTCATCCCCTGACGTGGGGCAAAGGAGGTCTCGGGGGTGGCGTTGGTGGTGGCACAGGAGGTGCCCACGTCGTCGATCATGGCCGTACCCCATGGTCCTGCCGGTGTGGGAGAGGCGAGACACCGGATGCGCAAGGATCTGCGCAGCAGCGGGGTACCGGATCCGGTCATCGACGACGCCGTACTGATCCTTTCGGAGCTGCTCAGCAACGCGTACCGGCACGGGCGCCCGCTGCCCCGGGAGAACGGCGCGGCAGGCGGCAGCGGTCCGGAGGGCGGCGGCATCCGCGCCGCCTGGCGGGTGGACGAGCGCGGCAGGCTCACGGTCGAGGTCACCGACGGCGGCGGGCCCACCAGGCCCATTCCGGCCACTCCTTCGGTCACCGCCCGCGGCGGCCGCGGACTGAACATCATCAGTGCCCTCTCCCAGGACTGGGGCGTGCGCGACGCCTCCGGCGAGGTGACGGTCTGGGCCGCGCTCTCCGCGCGCGCCGGTTTCGCTACGCGCGTTGAGCCCGTCCCCGAGCTCGCCTTCCCGGAGCTCGACGGACTGATGTGACGACGCGCGTAGACCGGCACAGCGCATCCCGGAGGCGGTGCGGCGCCGAGCGCTAGGCTCGCGCCCGTCAAGGCAGTCCGCCGCCCGGCCCCGCCGCCGGGCGCACCGCACCGATCGGGAGACCCGCACACCATGGCCAAGAAGCGCCGCCCCCAGACCAAGGCCGCCGCACCCCGGGCGGGCAGCGACGCCCCGATCCCCGTGGTGGGCGCCCGCGAGGCCTGCCCGTGCGGCTCGGGCCGGCGGTACAAGGCCTGCCACGGCCGCGAGGCCGCGCACGCCGTGGCCGAGCTGGTGCAGCGCCCGTTCGAGGGGCTGCCCGGCGAGGCCGACTGGGTCGCCCTGCGCGAGCTGGTCCCCGCCGCCACGGTCGAGCTCACCCTCAAGGACGGCCTGCCCGAGGGCGTGCCCTCGGTGACGCTCGCCACCGTGCTGCCGATGGCCTGGCCCGCGCTGCGCCGCGACAACGGCGCCGTGCTGCTCGGCCTGCAGAACGACACGGCCTCCGGCGACCTCAGCCGCGACCTCGCCGACACCCTGCAGCGCGCCCTGACCGCCGAGCCCGGCACCCCGGTGGCCGCCGGCCGCGGCGCCGCCGACGGGCCGCGGCTGCAGGACCTGCTGGACCCGAAGGGCGCATTCGAGCCGACGGTGCACACGGGCTTCGAGTTCTGGATCGAGAACGCCGAGAACGCCACCGGCGAGGTCGCCGCCTCCCTGGAGCGGGCCAACGCCGCCGCGATCCCCACCGTCCGGCTGTCCGGCCCGGACGCCGCGTACTGGTGCGAGACCCCGGAGAAGAACCACCTGCGCTGGGTGATGACGCACCCGGAGGAGCAGCTCCTGGACGCCCTCGCCCGGCTGCACGCCGCGGGCGCGACCTCGCTCGGCGAGGGCACCCGCCTGGTCGGTTCGTTCCGTGCGCACGGGCTGACCGTGCCGGTGTGGGACCTGCCGAGCGGGATGCGGGCGGAGGACGTGGAGAAGCCGGCCCGGGAGTTCGCGGAGCGGCTCGCCGGTGCGCTGGCGGACACCGCGCCGCTGTCGGCCGAGGAGCGCCGGGCCCGCAGCGGCCTCACCAGCCGTCAGGTCACCCTGAACTGACCCGTGCGGGGGATCGGCCGGCCGCGATCCGGTGACGGCCGGGGCGGGGGCGCGGAAGGCCTCGTTCCGGGGCCTGCCGGGCGTCCGGCGGCGTGACTCCTGTCACAACTCCCGCTGTCGGCCCGGAAATCCGCGTCCGGAAATCCGCGATCGAATTTGCGAACCGCCGATCTCTTGTTACCGTTTGAAGAGCCCGGTCGCTGGTGCATCCCCCGTCGCCAGCGACCGGGCGCTTCCATGTCCGGACGCGTCCGGAGGGCGCGCGGCACTCTCCGCGCCCCCCGCGCTCCCACAGCCGGCCCACAGCGGGCCGCAGCCCTTCCCCCGCAGCTCCCGCAGCACGTCCACCCGGACGTCCGTGCGCCCCTGCCCCGGCCCGGCGCCTCCGCGCCCGGCCCGAGCGCTCTGGCGGACCGGCTACGGGAGGACATCCGGACTGTCGGCCTCCGCCGCAGGGGAGTTGCTCCCGGACCGGAGCAGCAGGTTCCCCTTGGCCGAGGCGATCTCCGCAACCGCTGCATACGAGCCATGTCCGCGCACGGTCGCCTCGTGCGGCGTCTCGCAGGCGCCCGGGTCGTCGGAGGCGGGCATGTCGCACGGCGCCTGGACCGTGCTGCCGTCGGGCGCCATGAGGGTCAGCACGCCCGAGAGCGGGCCGCCCGTGGCGTTCCGGTAGTACGTGCGCCCCCACGTCTCGTGGCTCTGCTCCAGGACGCAGGTCTGGGCCTCCAGGCCTGCGGGGGAGGAGAGTTCGGGCCCGCACTGGGCGATGTTGGCGTCCTGCACGCCCGGCAGCGGGAGGGCCCGGCCGGCGGGCCGGGGGTCGGACGCCGCGGCGGGCGCTCCGCCCGGCGCGTCGCCGAGGACGCCGGGGACGCCGCCCCGGGCCCGGACCGGGCTCTTGCCCGGCCCCGTCCGCTCCCGGCCGGCCGGACCCGCGGGGCCGGCGCTCGCCGCGGCCAGCGGCAGCACGACGACGAGCGCCACCGCACCGGCCAGGGCGAGCATCCGGAGATTCGCCCCACGCGGCCTGGACATTTCGGCCATACCGGCCGCACTGGACGCTCGCTCCATGAGGGATCACCTGCAATTCGCCGCGGAAGCCTGATCGCAGGACGGCTCGGCGGCACGCCCCTGCGGATGAACCGGACCGACGGCGCCTGCTGCGCTGTGCGCGGCACCCGACACAGGCCCGGTCACCCGAACATAGCGGGCGGGAACGGGTCTTGATGCCCCCACACGGCCGTTTCCCGGGACATCTCGGGGTTGGTTACACCCGAACGAGTGAGAGCGCGGGCGTCTCCCGTCCGTACGCGCTCTCACCTGCCCTCGGAATCCCTCGGAACCGGCCGGTCCGGGCCCGGGCCGTGTCAACGCCCTTGCCCCTCCGCACGATCGGCGCGGCGCCCCGGCGACGCCTCAGTGCGTGAGCCGGCTGCCGCCGCCGGACGTCCCGCTGTCGGCGCTCTTCTCCACCAGGACGTCCACGACGGTGGCCACGTCCGGCAGCCAGGGCCGCGCGGAGGAGTCGATCCGGCCGGCCCGCAGCAGCCGCACCGAACCGGCCCCCGGCACACGCCCGTTCCCGGCACCGGACCCCGCCACGCTGCCGCCCGGCCGCGGCACCCGCTCCCAGCGCACCCGGCCGGCCCCCGTGGGGGACGGCGGCAGCACCATGTAGCCGCCCTCGTTGTGGAAGCGCAGCGAGCCGGGCACCCAGTCCTGGCGGTGCAGCAGTTCGCCGAGCACCTCCAGCGAGTACGGGGCCACCAGCAGGGACCAGCGGGTGGGCGTCGCCACCACCGGCCCCACCCGCACACCCGCGCGGTCGAGGGCCGCCAGCGCCCGGGCGCCCGCCACCGCGGGCAGGCTCACCGCGCACGGCGCCCGCCCGCCCGTGGCGAGCACGACGGGGGCCTCGGGCCGGTTGGTCCACCACCAGCGGACCATCCGGGTGTCGGTGGTCGCGGCCAGCAGACCGGGGTCGAAGGGGTGGGCGCCGGGGACCGCGCAGTCGGGGTCCGGGCAGCCGCACTCCCGCACCCGCCCGCCGCCCGGCCGCAGACCCACTCCGGGGAGTACGGGCCACTGCCACTCCGTGGCGTACGTCAGGGCCGCGGTGAGCACCGCGGACCGGCCGGCACGCCGGAGGGAGAGCTTGCGTCGCCTTCCGAGGATCTCGCGCATGAGCGCTCGTTCCTTTCCGTGAACGCCGAAGGACCGGCCCCGCCCGGCGGCGGGAACCGTCTCGCACTACATGGCACTTCCATGGCCGTCGCATGGACTGCACGGGACTGCCTGGAACACATGGCACTACGGGCACTGCATGGCGCGGTACTCAACGCGCCGTGGCCCCTGCGAGGCCGCTCACCACATGGATCAACTGGTCTCTGCGCGTACAACGCAGCGCATCATGCCGCGGGCCGAGCGTGAAACGTGGCGGGGGGTGGCGCGCGTATGGCGCTTCGTGCTGCTCCGGTGCGCCCCTCGCCCGCGGCATGGGTTGCCCCACGCCGCTCGGGGACGGGCGTGGCCGTTGACGGTAGAGACGCTCGGGCCCGCCGCCGGGTTCCGGGGCGGCCCCAACTGCCCCTGCCCTTCTCCGAGTACGTACCCACCAGGGTGGGCGTGACGCGCTGTTCGAGCGACGCCAGTCGATCGCAATTCCAAGGCCACGACAGTATTTTCCGGCCAAACTTCAAAGCGCACGGAACCTCCCAGACACCACCAATCCCACTGGTCCAATGCTGGACATCCCCTTGCCCGGGCGTGTACATGTGGAGCACTGATAGCGCGCAACACGACAGGGGGTTTGCGGTGCTATTCACCAGAACGCGCAGACCAACAGCCTGGTCACAACAGTCCGCCGCAGCACGGCGGACGGCGCGTCCGGCCGGCCGGGAGCGCTCCTCCGCACGGCCCGCCCCGGGCAGCCGGCCATGACCGCGCCCCACCTGCCGAAAGTGGCCGGAATCAATCCACCGGCCCCTGCTTCCCCGCACACTTCCGCCCCCGACGAGCCCTCCGCCCCCGCGTCCCCGGACCGCCCGGAGCCCTCCCCCGCACCCCCCGCGCCGAATGCCGCCGTCCAGGACCGCCTCGCCGGCTGGATCTCCGACCTCACCACGCTCCAGGAACTGATCGAGCGGCTGCTGCGCACCACCACCCTCGACGCCGCCCTGCACGAACTGCTGCGCGCCGGAGCCCTGCTGCTCGGCGCCGGCCGCGGCCTGGTCACCCTGCAGCCGCCCGAGGGCACCGGCCGGCCCGTCACCGTCGGCCTGGGGCTGGGCCGCGCGGACCTCGGGCACATCGAGACCATTCCGCACGACGGCGGGTACGTACGGCTCCTCGGCGACCTGCCGCCCGTGGGGACGGGGAATCGTTCCGGCACGGCCCACCCCGACATCGCCGGCGAGGACGGCCTCGACCCCCGCCACCGCGAGGTCGCGGCCCGTCTGGGCTACGCCGCCAGTTATGCGGTGCCGCTGGAGCCCGCGGCCGGGGGCCGGGCGCCCGGGCCCCGGCTCGGCGCCGCCGTCTGGCTCTACGACGAACCCGCCGAGCCCGCCGAGCGCCGGCGCCACCTGGCCGGCCTCTACTGCGGCTGCGCCGCCGAGCACCTGGCCCGGCTCGTCGAGCTGACCCACGCCCGCGAGACCGTCGCCACCCTGCACGAGGAACTGCTGCCCGGCCGTCTCCCCCGGGTCCCCGGCATCCGCCTCGCCGTCCGCCACCGCACCGGCCCCGGGGGCGGCGGCGACTGGTACGACGCGCTGCCGCTGCCCGAGGGGGCGCTGGGCCTCGCCGTCGGCGGGATCTCCGGCTCCGGGCCGGGCGCCGTCGCCGCGATGGGCCGGCTGCGCGCCTCCCTGCGGGCGTACGCCGTGATGGAGGGCGAGGATCCGGTCGCGGTCCTCTCCGACCTCGAGCTCCTGCTGCGGCTGACCGAGCCCTCCTGGGCCGCCACCGCGCTCTTCGCCTACTGCGAGCCCGCCGCGCGCAAGGTCGTCGTGGCCGGGGCCGGGCACTGCTCGCCGCTGATCATCGGAAACGACCGGGCCGAGTACGTGGAGACCTCGCTCTCGGCACCGCTGGGCATGCTCGCCTGCTGGGAGGCACCCAGCGTGGAAATCGAACCGGCACCCGGAGAAACGCTCCTCTTCTACAGCGACGGCCTGCTGCACCGCACCGGCGACGCCATGGACCGCGCCTTCGCCCGCCTGCAGCGGGCGGCCGCGAGCGTCCCCCGGGCCGCGCGCCACGACCCGGAGGCCATCGCGGACCACGTCCTGCGGACCGTCCTGCCGGAGGGCGGCACGGCAGGTACCGGGGACAAGGACTCCGGGGGCGCCGGGTACGCCGAAGACGTGGTGCTGCTCGTCGCCCACTTCGAGTGATCATCGTCCGGAAATTCGACGTCACCCGATGGAGCACAGCCCTCCTCGTCCGCTTTCCGCCACACATACGATGGAACGCGGCCCCGTTCGAGGAGGAAATGCAGTGACCGAGCAGCCCGCGCCCGAGAACCCCGAAGGTGACGAGCCGATCAAGCAGCGGAAGAACGGCCTCTACCCGGCCGTCTCCGACGAGCTTGCCGCCAACATGAAGTCCGGCTGGGCCGACACCGAACTGCGCGACCTGGAGCCCATAGCCCAGGCTGCGGAGACCGCGAAGCGCCGCGCCGAGCTGTCCGCGCGGTTCCCCGGCGAGCGCCTGGTGATCCCGGCGGGCAACCTGAGGACCCGCTCGAACGACACCGAGTACAGCTTCCGCGCCTCGACCGAGTACGTGTACCTCACCGGCGACCAGACCGAGGACGGCGTCCTGGTCCTGGAGCCGACGGCCGGCGAGGGCCACGAGGCGACGGTCTACCTGCTGCCCCGCTCCGACCGCGAGAACGGCGAGTTCTGGCTGGACGGCCAGGGCGAGCTCTGGGTCGGCCGCCGGCACAGCCTCACCGAGGCCGAGCAGCTGCTCGGCATCCCCGCCCGCGACGTGCGCGAGCTCGCCGACGCGCTGCGCGAGGCCACCGGCCCCGTCCGCGTCGTCCGCGGCCACGACGCCGGCATCGAGGCGGCCCTGACCGACAAGGTCACCGCCGAGCGCGACGAGGCGCTGCGCGTCTTCGTCAGCGAGCAGCGCCTGGTCAAGGACGCCTTCGAGATAGCCGAGCTGCAGAAGGCCGTCGACTCCACGGTGCGCGGCTTCGAGGACGTCGTGAAGGTCCTCGACAAGGCCGAGGCCACCAGCGAGCGGTACATCGAAGGAACGTTCTTCCTGCGTGCCCGCGTCGAGGGCAACGACATAGGCTACGGCTCCATCTGCGCCGCCGGCCCGCACGCCACCACCCTGCACTGGGTGCGCAACGACGGCCCGGTCCGCTCCGGCGACCTGCTGCTCCTGGACGCCGGCGTGGAGACCCGCACCCTCTACACCGCGGACGTCACCCGCACCCTGCCGATCAACGGCACCTACAGCGAGCTGCAGCGCGCGGTCTACGACGCCGTATACGAGGCCCAGGAGGCCGGTATCGCGGCCGTCCGCCCCGGCGCCAAGTACCGCGACTTCCACGACGCCGCCCAGCGCGTCCTCGCCGCGAAGCTCATCGAGTGGGGCCTGTTGGAGGGCCCGGTCGAGCGCGCCCTGGAGCTCGGCCTGCAGCGCCGCTGGACCCTCCACGGCACCGGCCACATGCTCGGCCTGGACGTCCACGACTGCGCGGTCGCCCGCACCGAGACCTACGTCGACGGCGTCCTGGAGCCCGGCATGGTCCTCACCGTCGAGCCCGGCCTGTACTTCCAGGCCGACGACCTGACCGTGCCGGCGGAGTACCGCGGCATCGGCGTCCGCATCGAGGACGACATCCTCGTCACCGAGGACGGCAACCGGAACCTCTCCGCCGCGCTGCCGCGCACCTCCGCGGACGTCGAGGCGTGGATGGCGGGCCTCAAGGGCTGACGCCCTTCCTCACCTCTGCCTCACCTCCCGGGAGCCGCGGTCCGCACGAGCGGGCCGCGGCTCCCGTGCGTCCGGCGCGCGTGACCCGTGAACGGGCCGGTAAACCGGTGGACTTGCCGTGCCCGATGTGTTTACGCTGCACCTATGTCCAGCCCCGAGGCGTCCAGACGCTAGCCACCGGTCGTCCGGTGGCTGTTCGTGCCGTATCGCAGTGAGACTCTGCCGCCCCCGGGGCCGCAGAGGGGCTGCGCTGTCTGCTTACGCCACCGGATCACCGTAGTGCGGGCTGTGTTGAACCCGTTCCGTGCGTCATCGACATGACATCGATGGGCGCAGACGGGTCCTCCCTTTCTTCGTGCGGTACGCCCCTGCGCGCCCGGCCGGACGGTCCTTGTCTCTTCCCGCTCCCGCCCTCCGGGTGCCGCTGCGCCGTGCCGCCGCTCACCTTCCCACCCGTGTTGTGGTTACGGAGCTTTGATGCCACTCGCTGTATACGTGCTCGGACTGGCGGTCTTCGCCCAGGGGATGTCCGAGTTCATGCTGTCCGGTCTCGTGGAGGACATCGCAGAGAACCTGGGTGTCTCCATCGGTACGGCCGGCACACTGACCTCGGCATTCGCCGTGGGAATGATCATCGGTGCCCCGCTGATGGCCATGCTGAGCATGCGCTGGCCGAAGCGCCGCGCCCTGCTGTCCTTCCTGATCGTCTTCCTCGTCGTGCACGTCGCCGGTGCACTGACCACCGACTTCGGGATCCTGCTGGTCACCCGGGTCGTGGGCGCCCTGGCCAACGCCGGCTTCCTGGCCGTCGCCGTGGCGACCGCGGCCGCCATGGCCGGGCCGAACGCCAAGGGCCGGGCCACCTCGACCCTGCTCGGCGGAGTGACCCTCGCCTGCGTCGTGGGCGTTCCGGGCGGCGCCCTGCTCGGCCAGTTCTGGGGGTGGCGCTCGGCGTTCTGGGCCGTGGTCGTCCTGTCGGTGCCGGCCGTCTTCGCCGTGCTGCGCTCGGTGCCGGACGACGCCCCCGACGCCGCGGTTCCCAGCGCGCGCCGGGAGCTGCGGGCGCTGCGCCGCCCGCGGCTGCTGGTGACCCTGCTGCTGGGCGCTCTCGTCAACGGCGCGACGTTCTGCAGCTTCACCTACCTCGCACCGCTGTTCACCAACGTCACCGGTTTCGCGGACACATGGGTGCCGGCCATGCTCGCCCTCTTCGGACTGGGGTCGTTCGCCGGTGTCACCGCCGGCGGCCGGCTGGCCGACACGCGGGCCCGGCAGGTCCTGCTGGCCGGGGGTGCGGCCCTGCTCGTCGGCTGGGTCGTCTTCGCGCTGACGGCCGGAAACCCGGTGGCCGCCTTCGTCCTCGTCTTCGTCCAGGGCACCCTGTCGTTCGGCGTCGGATCCACGCTGATCACCCAGGCGCTCTACGCGGGCAGTGAAGCCCCCACCCTGGCCGGCGGGTTCGCCACGGCCGCCCTCAACGTGGGCGCCGCGGTCGGGCCGTCCATCGGCGCCCTCGCCCTCGACGGCGGCCTCGGCTACCGCTCGCCGCTGTGGGTCAGCGCCGCGCTGGTGGCGCTCGCCGCCGTCGCGGGGGGTGTGGCGCAGGCGGTGCACCGGCTGCGGAAGCAGCCGGACCGGGCCGGCGAACTCCTCGTGACGCAGAGCGCGGACGCCGCGTGACGCACGAACGCCGGGCGGGGCTTGTCGCCCCGCCCGGCGTTCCGCGGTCCTGCTCGCCGACGGTGTCGGAGAGCCGGTGTCAGAGAAGGGCCAGGAACCGCGAGACCACCTCGGCGGACTGCTCGGCGTTCAGCCGCGGGTCGCAGCTGGAACGGTAGTCCGTGAACGGCTCCGGATCCGGCCGCCCGGACACGCACTCGGTCACCGGGTCCGGGGTCAGCTCAAGGTGCAGGCCCGCGGGCCACTGGCCGTGGGCCCGGAGCACCCGCACGAACGAGGTGACCTCCTCCAGGACCGCCGTCACCGACCTCGTCTTGAAGCCGGCGGAGGTGTGGCCGTTGCCGTGCATGGGGTCGCACATCCAGACCACCGGCACGCCCCGCCCGGCCACTTCCGCCACGACGGGCGGCAGCACCCGGTCCGCCTCGCGGGCCCCGGCGCGCACGATGAACGTCAGCCGCCCGGGAATCCGCTCGGGGTTCAGCACCTCGGCCAGGCGGGCGGCCTCTCCGGGGGACACCGAGGGACCGATCTTCACACCGACGGGGTTGTTCACCCCGCGGGCGAAGGCGAGATGGGCCCCGTCGAGGGCGCGGGTGCGCTCGCCGATCCAGCCGAAGTGGGCCGAGCCGGCGTAGCTGCCCCGCACGCCCTCACGCGTCAGCGGGTGTTCGTACGGCATCAGCAGGAGCTCGTGCGAGGCGTAGACGCGCTCCAGCAGTGGCCTGCCCGACCACGAGCGGCGGAGCTCGCCGAGGACGAGGGACGCGCAGTTGTAGGCGGTGATCAGCCGGCGCGGATCGGGCAGCCGGCGCCAGAGGTCGGGGGCCGCGTCGTTCACCGCGTCCCCGCGGTAGCTCGGTACGCGTTCGCCGGTCGCGGTCAGTTCGTAGGGCGAGGACCGCGGTTTGCCGTACTGGCCCGCGAGCCGGCCGATGGTCACGGTCGGCAGCCGGGCGCTGGCCCGCATGATCGCGGCCAGGCCCTGCAGGTGGTCCACCTTCTGGCGGACGAGCTCGGGCACGGCGTCGTCGAACATCTCCGCGCAGTCCCCGCCCTGCAGCACCAGGGCCGCGCCCTCGGCGGCCAGGGCCATGCCGCGGGCCAGGTCGGCGACCTCGTCCTCCGTGGTCAGGGCCGGCAGGTCGGCCAGTTCGCCCTCGACCCGGGCGAGCGTCTCCCGGTCCGGCCAGTCCGGCTGTTGCAGCGCCGTCGGCTGCGTCAGGGTTGTCTCGGTCATCTCTCCCCCGTCACACGTGTTTGGCGTTCTCGATCACGATGTCCTCGACCCTGCACGTCTCGGCGATGATCACGTCGTAGAGCCGGTGCAGGAAGGAGGTGTCGATGCCGTGCGCCTCGCCGTAGCGGGCGGCCCGGTCCTTGACCAGCCCGATCCGGCCCGGCTGCATCATCGGGACGTCGTGCTCGGCCTTGTGCCGTGCGATCCGGACGCAGCACTCGATGCGCTGTCGCAATGCGTCGAGGAACACCGCGTCGATGCCGTCGAGTTCGGCCCGCAGGTCCTGCAGTTCACTCTCCGGTTGACGTTCCGTCATGCCGCTTTGCACCGCTTTCTGTTGTGGTTTTCGTCGCGTGGAGCGCCGTGAAGGCCTGCTCGCAGTACTCCCGGTGGAGCTGCGCCTCCGGGCCCAGGAGGTCCCGGATCCGGCCGAAGGCGGCCGAGAGATCCGCAGGACTCCCGCCGTCCACGAGATCGGCCAGCTGCCGCAGCCCCCGCGCCAGGGCGTCACGGGCCTGTGCGGCATGGGGGTTGGCCCGCTGGATGTCCCAGTAGACCTCCGGGCTGCCGCCGGTCATCCGGGCGAGCAGCGCGAGGAGCAGGGTGTGCGGCGGCGGTGCCGCTGCCGTCAACCGGTCGATGCCGACCGGCAGTTCCGCGAGTGCGAGGCCGAACCCCAGGACCGTCGCGTGCGTCAGGGCCTGCGTCGCGGCCGTGATCCGGTCGTGCTCGTCCGGGGAGAGCCGCAGCGGCCTTCCGCCCCACTCCTCGATCAGCCCCAGGAACGCGGTCACGCCGGGACCGTCCTGCACGGTGACGGCGGCGACCGGCCGCCCGGCCATGCCCAGCGACGGCGCGAACATCGGGTTGATCCCCAGCTTCCCGATCCAGGCCGGACAGCAGGCCAGTTCGGAGAGCATCCGGCTCTTCACCGAGAGTGTGTCCACGAGCACCGCACCGGGGCGCATCAGGGCGGCCAGCGGCCGGGCGGCCGCCAGCGCGACGGGTTCCGGGACCGCCAGCAGCACCAGGTCCGCCGCAGCGACGTGCCCGCGGACCTCGCTCCCCGGCACGGTGATGTCCGCGGTCAGCCAGGACACTCCGCGGGAGCCGGTGCCCGCCGGGGGCGGAGCGGTCTCCACGACGCAGACCTCGGCGCCCGTGGAGCGGAGCAGCTCCGTGAACATCGCCCCGACGGCACCGCCGCCGCCCGCCACGACACAGCGTTGCAGCGTGCTCATGCGAACGCGTCCGCCCCGTCGAGCGCCATCACCAGGGCACGCGCCTTGACCTGGGTCTCCGTGAACTCCTCCGCGGGGTCGGACAGCGCCACGATGGCGCCGCCGACGCCGAATTCGGCCGTGCCCGGCCTCAGCACCAGGGTGCGGATCACGATGTTGAGGTCGGCCGCGCCGCTCAGCGAGAACCAGCCGAGCGCCCCGGAGTACACGCCGCGCGGGCCGTCCTCCAGCCGGTCGATGATCTCCATCGTGCGTTTCTTCGGCGCGCCCGTCATCGAGCCCCCGGGAAATGCGGCACGTACGCAGCCGACCGCCGTCGTCCCCGCGCGCAGCGTCCCGCGGACGGTCGAGACGAGCTGGTGCACGGGGGCGTAGGTCTCGACGTCGAACAGCTTGGGCACGTGGACGGAGCCGACCTCGCAGACCGTGTTGAGGTCGTTGCGCAGCAGGTCCACGATCATCAGGTTCTCGGCGCGGTCCTTCTCCCTGGTGGACAGGTCCTCGCGGAGGGCCGCGTCCTCCTCGGCGGTGCGGCCGCGCGGGCGGGTCCCCTTGATCGGCTTGGACTCCACGCCGCCGTCCGCGCCGACCGTCAGGAAGCGCTCCGGGGAGGCGCTGAGCACGGCCATGCCCGGGAACTCCAGCAGGGCGCCGTAGGGGACGGGGCTGATCCGCCGCAGGCGGGCGTAGGTCGGGAGCGGTGCGGCGTCGGGGGCGGGGAGGGTGACCGTGTTGGTCAGGCATATCTCGTAGGACTCGCCGTTGCGGATCTCCGCGAGGCATTCGTCGATGCGCTTGAGGTAGGCGTCCTTGTCGTGCCGGGCCCGGGCGGAGACGCCGAAGCCGTCGCCCCGGGGGGTGCCCGTGAGCCCGGCGGACGTCCCGGCGGGAGCCGTCCGTTCCGTGAGCCGGACCAGCCGGTCCGCCGTGTGCTCCAGCCAGGCCCGCGGCGCCGCGTCGTCCCCGCGCACGCCGAGCGCGAGCAGGTAGCAGCAGCGTTCCTGGTGGTCCACGGCGACCATGCGGTCGGCGAACAGCAGGGCGGCGTCCGGGGTGTCCGACCGGTAGGCGGCCTCACCGGTCGTCTCGGCCTTGAGCTCGTAGCCGAGGTAGCCCACGTACCCCAGGTTGAACTCGAAGGGCAGTCCCTCCGGCACCGGGATGCGCCGGCTGCGGAGCTGTTCCTCCAGGTAGTCGAAGAACGGCCGGTCGACCGTCTCCGCCGGACCGCCGGCCTTCTCCACCGTCACGGTCCGGTCGGTGACGGAATAGGTCAGGTACTCGGCCAGCGGGCCCATGCCGTCGCCGAGGAAGGAGAACCGCGAGAGCCCGTCCAGGACGGCGCTGCTGTCCAGCCAGAACGCGGTCCGCGAGCCCGCGAAGAGCGTCTCGTACGCCAGCTCGGTGTCCGGCAGCACCTCCACCCGGCGCACGTGGACCTCGTGGGCGGCGGTGGCCGACAGGGCGAGGTCGCGGAAGTTCGCGAGCAGTTCCCTGCCGTACTCGCTGCCGATCGACTCGGGGTGGAACTGCACGCCCCACAAAGGCCTTTCACGGTGCCGGAGCCCCATGACCACGCCGTCGTCGGTCCAGGCGGTCGCCTCCAGCTCGTCGGGGAGCGCGCTGACGGCCAGCGAGTGGTACCGCACGACCGTCAGCGGCGAGGGCAGGCCCCGGAACACGTCGATGCCCGTGTGCCGCACCTCGGAGATCCGGCCGTGCATCGGGCTCGGGGCGTGCTCCACGGTCCCGCCGAACAGCTGGGCCATGCCCTGGTGGCCGAGGCACACGCCGAGCACCGGCAGTCCGCTCTCCAGAATGGCGCGCCGGCTGATGCCGAAGTCCCGTTCGCGGTCCGGGCGTCCGGGTCCCGGGGAGACGATGATCGCGTCGAAGTCCGCGAGGGAGATCTGCGACCAGTCCGCGTCGTGCCGCACGACCACCGGCGGCCGGCCGTAGACCTCCCCGATGTACTGGAACAGGTTGTAGGTGAAGGAGTCGTAGTTGTCGATCAGGAGCGTACGCATGGTGTGAGCACCTCTTCGGGGTGGGAACGGTGTCGGGCCGCAGCACTGGTGGCGCTCACAGGCGCAGCGTCTCCCGGAGATAGAGGCGCTTGGCGGTATGCCCCTTGCTCCGCGCGTACTCGACCAGCCGGTCGCTGTCGACGATCGCGGGGTGGCTCTCGTCGTAGTCGATGGCCATCAGACTGCCCAGCCACGGCTCCAGGCCCATGGCGTAGACGTAGACCTCGCCGGGGTCGAGCGCGTCGACGATCTCCCTGCCCTGCGCGAAGTCGGAGCCGTTCAGCCGCCGGCTCTGGTCGGAGCGGCGGTCCAGGGGAGTGGCGAACAGCGGCCCGTAGATCCAGCTGGCGGCGGCGCCGATGCTCTCCATCCCGATGAAGACCGTGTCGACCCTGCCCGTGTGTTCGGCGACCTTCGCGTACATCGTCGGGGAGATGTTGGTGGAGTCGGCGGCGAACAGCACCGTGCGGCCGCCGAACCGCAGCAGCCAGCCGGCCTTGGTGCGGATGCGCAGGTCGCCGTGCTCGCCGAGGAACGGCAGCGCCGTGACCCCGGCCGGACCGCACTGCAGGGTGTCCATGTCGTCCAGCTCGACGACATCGGCGAAGCCCAGGGTCCTGAGGATCCGGGCGAGGCCGGGATCGACCAGGGAGGCGTTCGACGACTTGGGGACCAGGACCGTGCCCACCCGGTGGCGGATCCGGAGCAGGGTCTCGAACAGCATGTGGTCCTGGTGGTTGTGGGTGATCAGGACGTAGTCGAGCCGCTCGGGAAGGTCGGCGTAGGTGAACCGGCCGGGTGTCGCGCCCTCGTAGCCGGTGTGGCTCAGGACCGGGTCGACGAGGAAGGTGGTCCCCCGGTGACGCGCGAACACCGAGGCGTGGCCGACGTACTCCATCACGTCGCCGTCCGGTGCCGGCGCAGGCTGCGGGGTCGGCTCGAAGTACGAGCGGAACCGCTCGGCCCGCTGCCCCGTCAGCCCCAGATCCGCGGCGATGCCGTCCAGTTCGCCCTCGGTCAGTTCGCCGCGGAACAGGGCGTCGAGGAGGGGCGAGGCGAGGGGGACGTCGACGACCAGCTGGTCCGGCTCGTACTCCAGCACCGGGGTGGTCAGGGCGAACTCGCGGGCGTCCTGGGTGATCCTGCCGAAGCGCACTTGCTGCAGGGAGGTGTCGTAGTAGTGCGACGCGTACATCAGCGGCTCGATGAACCGGTAGTCCGGGGTGCGGTTGTCCCGGCCGTAGAACACCTCCACCCGTCCGGACAGGGCGGCGGGGAGGCGTTCGTACACCGTGTCCAGCGAACCCCCGGTGTACTCGGGCAGGATGACCTCCTCCAGCTGCTCGATCGCGTCGAACAGCTCCAGGAGCGGGCCGTAGCGGCCGCGGGTCTCCTCGAACCAGGCCTTGATCGTGCCGTGGTGCCGGTGGGCGTGCACCCACGGCCCGCCGTGCATCTTCGGCTGCCGGACGGCCGCGGCGTGCACGTCCGGGTCCTCGAGGTAGGACTCGACGATGGGGAGGAAGCGGTTGTGCACGAACCGCGCGAGGGTGTGCGGCGGAAGCAGGTAGGACCAGGCGTACCAGCCGCCGATCGCCGGCTCGACGACGACGTCCTGGCGCAACGAGTACTGCATGGGAGCGGGCTCCGTTCTCTGGCGGATGCCGGTACGGGGCCGTCAGACCCCGGCCGGTGCGGTCTTCGGCAGCAGGCCGACGAGGTCGGCGAGGATGTCGCGCTCCACCTCGTGCGACGGCGTCCGCCAGCCCTGCCCGCCCAGCGCGCCCTGCAGGGCGGCGACCACCCGCGGGTCGGTGTCCGGGCTCGTGCGGACCAGCTCCAGCCAGTCGGCCACCTCCAGCACGTCGGACGTGCCGAGGCCGAGGAGGCCGAGGAGTTCGGGGAGCTCGTAGGTGCGGTGGACGACGACCGTCCGGCCGTGGCCCCCGCCCTCGACGCCGGACAGGACGGTCCGGGCGAGCTCCTGCACGCCGCAGACCGGTATGTACCCGCCGAGTCGCGGCATGGTCCCCAACTTCTGGGAGATCTGGAGCAGTTCGGTGAACCAGTCGTTCGCGAGGAACGCCCGCTCGTTGTCCCGGTGTCCGTAGATGAGACCGATCCGGTAGTGGTCGACCTCGCACCCGAGGTCCCGCAGCGTGTCCACGTACGTCTCGCAGACGAACTTCGACTGCGAGTACGGGTCGGCGATGGCGCTCAGGGCCTCGGCGCCGAACGGCACGAAGGTCTCGCCCGACGAGCCCGCGGACAGGAACGCGAAGGACCGGGCGCCGTATGCCGCCGCCGCGCGCACGAGCAGCACGGTGTTGCGCACGCTGGACGCCATGTGCCGTTCCAGCGGGAGCAGATGGTTGACCTCGTAGCCGCAGTGCACCACCGCGTCGACGACGGGCCCGTCCTGCACCCCGCCCTCGACGGCCTTCTCCAGCTCGGCATAGGTGAGGGTGCGCACCGGGCCGTAGTCCGCGGTGCCGCGGCCGAACCTCGCCCGGTGCGCCTCCAGGACGCGTCCGCCCTCGCCCGTGGTCACCACGAGGACCGGCCGCGGCCCCGCGAGGAGCCGGTCGAGGACGTAACCGCCCACGAATCCCGAGACACCGGTCACCAGCACGGCGCCCTCCTGCGCACCGGGAGTCCGCAAGCGGCCGTGCAGGACGGGGAGTTCGCTCCGCAGCCGGTCCAGCTCCTCGCCGACCCGCTGCGCGACGGACTCGGCCGCCGAAGCGGCCCGCACGGGCTGTTCGCCGCGGAGGTGACGGAGGAATCCTGCGACGGTGAAGTCGTAGTCCATGGCGTCGAAGGCGGCCTCCACCTGCTCCTCCCCGTACAGCTCGGTCAGCCGCACCTGGATGCGCATCATCGCCAGGGAGCTGCCGCCCGCGTCGAAGAGCGAGGCCTCCGGCTCGATCCCGTGGCCCAGGACGGCGGTCACCACGTCCATGACGGCCTGCTGCGCGGCCCGGGCGGCCTCGGCGCCACCGGGCGCCGTGTCCCCGCTCTCCTCCGCCAGCCGGCTCCGCAGGGCGTTCCTGTCCAGCTTTCCGCTGGTGCTCAGGGGGAGGGCGGGGACGCACACGATGCGGTCCGGCACCTCCCAGGCCGGCAGGGTCTCCCGGAGCGCGGACATGAGGGAGCCGGCCGTGCCGTCCCCGGCGGTGTCCGCCAGCACGAGCTCGTCCCCGAGCTGCAGCAGCGCCACGCGGCGGTCGAGCCGCGCGGACAGCCGGGCCTCCAGGTGGGCGAGGTCGATCCGGTGCCCCAGCCGCTTGATCTGCTCGTCGATGCGGCCGAGGTAGGTCAGCTCCCCGTCGGCCAGGGCGACGCGGTCGCCCGTGTGGTAGGCCCGGACTCCCTCCACGGTGCGGAACACCGGCCGGTCGTCCTCGCGGCCGCCTTCGTAGCCGAGCGCGACACCGTCGCCGAGGATCACCAACTCGCCCTCGCCGGAGGCGGGATACGTGTCCGTGCCCGGGTCGTGGATGCGGGCCTCGAATCCGTCGATCGGCCTGCCGATGGTCGTGGAGAAGGACGTCAGCTCGGCGATGGAGAAGCATACGGTGGCCTCGGTCGGGCCGTAGGCGTTGAACACCCGGCTGTGGGCGATCGCCCGGGCGAACTCGACCTCGCTCAGGGCCTCTCCGGAGAACTCGATCTTCCGGATCCGCCGTCGCGCCGCGTCCTCCAGCCGCCCGTAGACCGAGGGGGCCAGCATGATCAGGTCGCAGCCGTGCGCGGCGATGTGATGCGACACCGAGCCGAGCCAGGATCCCTTGGTCCGCACGGGGACGACCAGCGTCGCTCCCGCGTACAGGGCGCCCAGCAGCTCGGATACGGAGGCGTCGAACGAGAGCGACGCGAACTGCACGAGCCGCTCGCCCGGCGCGATGTCGAGCCGTCGCCGGAGCGAGCGGCACAGGTTGAGCAGGCCGGAATGGCCGACGTTGACGAGCTTGGGTGCTCCCGTCGAGCCGGACGTGAAGATCGAGTAGGCCACTGCCGATCCGCGGGGCTCGTGGTCCGGGGCGTCGTCGGGCCGGCCGACGTCCCCCGCGTACACCACGGCGACGCCGGTGCCCTCCAGCTTCACCACGGTCTCGCGGTCGAAGCAGACCACCAGGCCGGGGCGGGCCGCCAGGACGGACTCGGCCATGCGCTCGGCCGGGAGCTCCGGGTTCATGGGGGTGTACAGGGCGCTGCTGCGCATGGCGGCCAGGGCCCAGACCACCGCCTCGGCCGAGTGCTCGCCGACGATCAGCACCCGGCGCCCGGCCGCACAGCGCCGGTCGATGTATGCGGCGACCGACCGGGTCAGCCGGTCGAGTGCCGCGTAGGTCCAGGTGCGGCCGGCCGTCTCCATGGCCGTACGGTCCCGGTGGCGCAGGAAGAGGTCCGTCAGCAGGCTCGAGAGTTCCACTGGGCTCCAATCCGCTGCTCGATGTCGTCGAGCAGGGTCGTCACGGTCTCGGGGGTCAGGAACTTGCGCTTGTACTGCAGCCGCAGCAGCGGCGGGCCGGGCCAGCCGCGGTCGATGAGGAACTTCAGGTCCTCGAACGTCCTGGCACTGTGCACCGGAACCCAGCGCCACTCGGCCGGGTCCGGCCGCATGAACGTGGTGTCGGACACGACGATGCGCGGCATCCGTCCTCTCGCGAACGCCGCGGCGAACGAGGGGAGATCGGACATCGTGAAGCGCCCCAGCGATTCGTGGAAGCGCCTCGTTTCGCGGAAGTACTCGGGTGTGTATGCAGGCGCACCGGGGTCCGTGGAACGGCTCCTGACGACCAGGGGGCGGATTTCTCCGAAGTAACCCGGCTCGCCGTTGAAACTCCGCCGGGAGAAGGGGTATTGCAGCACGAGGTCACCGGACACGTGACGCTGCAGAACAGCGGTGACCTCGCTGAGGAATGCGTTGAAGGTGATGCCCTCGCGCAGCGGCAGCCACCGTCCGGTGGATGCGGAGATCGTCGGAATTCCCTTGCGGTCCGGCACGGGCACCGGCCCGAGCGCCCGTTCCACCTCTTCGACGTCCGCCGCCGGCTCCTCGGCATAGCGGAGGAGCGCTGCGCGGTGTCCGCGGTACCGGCTGCCCGTCCGCTCTCCGTGTTCGGGGCAGCCCTCCTCGCCGCGGGGGCCGAGCAGGTAGCCGCGGAGCTGGCGGAACAGGTGGATGGCGTCGGGAAGGTCGGCGACGAGGTGGTTGATTTTGATGAACACCACGTATGCGCCGGATACATGGGGCCAGCACGCGATGTGCACGGCCTCGTCGAGCCGGAGCGGACGGGCGTTGTGGTAGGCGGAGACCAGTTCCGTCAGCGCACCGGTGTCCCCGCCCACGACGGTGTCGTGGAGCACCAGGCTGCTGAGGGCCTCGTGTTCACCGATGTCCAGGACGTCGGCGAGTGCCGCGCACAGTCCGAGCCGCCGGACGTACGCGTGGAATGCCTCCGGGTCCGAGATCCGGGCCGGATCGGCCGGGCCCGCCGACCCCGTGCACGGATTGACGTCGCAGTCGAGGTCGAGATTCTTGAGAAAGCTGAAGACGTCCCGGGGACCGACGGCCTCGGGGCGCAGTCCGATGTCACGCACGTGCGCCCCTGTCCGCGAACCCCCAGTCGAAGTCGACCTGGTCGAGGGCGTCCATCTCGGACAGCAGCCGGTGCAGACCGGAGTGGTCCTGCACGAGGTGGGTGCCCCCCTGGGCGGCGCGGACGTCCGCGGCGGCCCTCTCCCATCCCTTGACGCCCTCGAACTCCACGATCGCCTCCCAGGTCGCGAAGTCGGGGGCGACGAAGGCCTCCATCCCGGCCACCGTCTTGTCGAGGAAGAACCGGCGCTCTGCGGGCCGCAGCACCTCGTACACCCGCTTGGCCATTTCGGCGGAGATCGACGCGTGGCAGTACTCGTCGCGGTTGTGCAGTTTCACCGTCGTCGAGTTGAGGACCTGGATTTCCGTGTCGTCGGCGAGGAGATCCAGATAGGCGTTGATCGATATCTCGGCGACCGTGGCGAACGCGAGTGTCGTCAGGCTGCGTTGCCATTGCTCGGTGCACAGGGCCCGGTGTTCCGAGTGGATCCTGGTGATGTGCGATTCGGGCAGCACCCGGTCCGAGAAGGCCTGTCCGCGCTTCCGCCTCGTCACCGCACTGCCGTTCATGTGCATCAGCGAGTGGTAGTTCTCGTCGACCATCGCCTGCGCAATGGCCGTCTCCAGGTCCGGTCCGGCGAGGACGGGGAACTCGCCTTCCAGCACCAGCTCGAACGCCGGATTCGCCACGCGCTGCTCGATGAGCACCGTATTGCGGTTGTAGGCGACCCAGCCCCAGCTCAGCAGCCGGGAGCGGGTCTCCTCGGAAAGGGTGTCCCAGATGTCGTGGCCCCGGAAGGGGACCATGTCCTCGCGGAAATCCGGGCGGCCGGGATCGAAGAGGGCGTCCACGTCGGGCTCGTCGCGCTTGACCGCGGCACGGCGGTGCCAATTCCCCGCGAGCCTGCTGATGATGGCGCTCTCCACCTGGTCCGCCGGATCGAATTCCGGAAGACCGGGCAGGTGGGCAAGGGTGTCGTCACTGTGCTTCTCGTCCGCATGAGCAGGCATGACCCGCACCTCTCTCCGTGCGTCAACTGGTGCCCTCCACTCCAGCGCATCGGTGATCATGCATGAAGACACCGCACGGGTCAGCTTGGTCAGTGTGGTCAGCAACCAATGGGCGCGTGATGACCGGAGGGGCGCGCCGGGAAGGACTGGAGAGCGGGAGAAGGTCGCTGTCGCACGGCGGACGACCGTGGTAGGCAAAGGAGACGGGTTCCCTGTGAAACAACATGGCTGGACGCGCTGGGGTATCGGCGGGCTCATCGCCGGCGGCATCTTCGTCAACTTCATGGACAGGACGGCGTTGTCGGTGGCCGGATCCTCGATCGCGCGGGAATTCGACCTCGGCCTCGGTCAACTGGGCGTCGTGCTCGCCGCATTCACGTGGTCGTACTGTCTTGTGCAACTGCCCGCGGGCGCCCTGGTCGACCGTTTCGGCGTTTCGCGCCTCACCCGTATCGCCTCCTTACTGTGGGCCGTCGCCAGTCTGCTGACGGCCATGGCGAGCGGGCTCGGTCTCGTCATCGCCGCCCGGCTGCTGCTCGGGGTGGCCGAGGGGCCGTCGATGGTCGGCGCGGCCAAGGCGACGGCCGCGTGGTTCCCGGTCGGTGAACGCAGCATGGCGACAGCCCTGTTCGACGGGGCCACCAAGGTGGCCAACATGGTGGCCTTCCCGGTCCTGGCGTTCGTGATGAGCACGTGGGGGTGGCGCGCGGGGTTCCTCTTCAGTTCCGTGCTCAGCCTGCTGTTCACCGTGCTGTGGTGGTGGGGCTACCGGGACCCCTCGGAGCACGCCCGGCTGGGCGGGGACGAGCGGGACTTCATCCTCCGGGGCGGGGCACGCGACGGCGAGCCGGGGCGCAGGGAACGGCTCCGGCCCGTGCTGCGCTCCCGCGTGAACTGGACCATGGCCGCCGGGTTCGCCTGTTACGGCTACACCATCAACGTGGTCCTGACCTGGATGCCCGAGTTCCTCCAGCGGGAGTTCGGGCTCCGGCTGCTGCACTCGGGCCTGTACGCGATGGTCCCCTGGGGCGTGGCCACGGCGGCCGAACTGGTCTTCGGCGGCTGGCTGGTGGACCGGCTCGTACGCCGCGGCCGGCAGCCGATGCTGGTCCGCCGGTACGTGCTGACCGCAGGGATGGTGCTCGGTGCCTCGATCGGCGCCGCGGGATCCGCCGCGACGCCGGCCGCCGCGGTCTTCTGGATGTCCGTCTCGCTCGGCGGCCTGGCCGTCGCCGCACCGGTCGCCTGGAGCCTGCCCGGACTCCTCGCACCGGCCGGGTCGGTGGGAACGGTCAGCGGGCTGATGAACTTCGCCAACACGGCGGCCACGGCGTGCGGCGTGCTGTTCACGGGATGGCTCGCCGAGACGACCGGGTCGTTCGACGCGCCGTTCCTCTTCGCCGTCCTCGTACTGGCCGTCGGGACGGTCCTCTACTGGTCGCTGCTGCGCCCGGCCACGTCACCCCAATGTGCACTTGCACAACATGCTCAACACCTGTGACTAGTCTCGTAGATTCGTTCCGTCGGGCACCAGGAATGGCCCGGAAGAACATCGGCATGGCATCGGCATGGCAACGGGAGGTCACCGTCGATGAGCGAGGCGTCGTTCCTGGCCTTCTGCCTGACCAGACTGGCCTGGTCGCCCGAGCGCCTGGCCAGCGAGATCAACCGGAGGTGCGGCTCCGGGACCATCAGCAGCAAGGCCCCCTACAACTGGCTGAAGGGGTCACGGCCGCGCCGCCAACTGCCGCAGGTGGTGGCCAAGATCCTGTCCGACCGTCTCGGCGAACCCGTCACCGTCGAGGCGCTGTGGCCCGATCACCAGGTCTCCCCGGACCCGCTCCGGCGCATCCCCGCCCAACGGACCCCGGATGCCTCGGAGCGGACGTCCCCCGGCAACGGACTCGTCACCGCCGCGGTGGACTGGCTGGTGGCCGACCACGCGGAACCGCCGGTGCGGCCGGCGGGCGAGGAACTCCCCGCCATGGCGGTGGAGGCGCTGACCGACCGGGTCCGGCAACTGCGCCGCCTCGACGACGATGCGTTCACCACCAGGCTGGTGATGGACTGGGCCCTCGAGGACCTGCGCTGGGCACGGACCCTGACCACCGAGTACTCCTACGACGCGGCGACCGGGGCGGAGCTGCACCGCGTCATCGCCGAACTCGGCCAGCTCGCCGGCTGGCTGGCCGCCGACCTGGGGATGACGCAGCAGAGCCACTCCTGCTTCCTCACCGCCCTGACGGCGGCCCGCGTCGCCGGCGACCGCCCCCTGGCCGCCTACGTCATCTCCTGCATGAGCTACCGCGCCGTGTGGGACGGCCGCGGGGAGGAGGCGCTGCGCCTCATCCGCATCGCGCGCAAGGGCGCGGGCAGGGAGGGCACCGGGATCGAACAGGCGCTGCTGGCCACCCGCGAGGCCCGCGCCCACGCCGCCCTCGGTGACGCGGAGGCCTGCCAGAGGGTCCTGGACACGGCGGCCGCCCTCTGCGACGGCGACGGGCCCGGTCCCGCCGCGCCCTGGGCGTACTGGCTGACGCCCGCGGTCATGGTGGCCGACGCCGGACGGGCCTGGCTGGAACTGGGCCGCCCCGACCGCGCGGAGCCCCACCTGGTCCGCGGCATCGGCATGCTCGGCAGCAGCCAGCCGCTCAACCGGCTGCTGCACAGTGCATCGCTGGCCGAGGCCCGGCTGGCACGGAACGAGGTCGACGGTGCGGCCGCGGCCGCCGGGGAAGCGCTGTCACTGGCCGAGAGGATCACGTCGCAGCGCGCCCGGATCCGGCTCGCGTCCCTGCGCCGGAGGTTCACACAGCACGACAGCGTGACGGCCCACGCCATCGTGGAGCGCGCCGACGCGCTCCCGGTGTGAGCCCGGGCGCCCCGCACGACGGGGTACCGGGGAGAGAGCGAGGAGAACCGAGACCCATGCGCGTCACGCACCGGATACCGCTCGCCCCGATGACGACGCTGGGGGTCGGAGGACCGGCCGCGGACTTCGTCGACCTGCAGGACCTCGCGGACTTCCCGGAGTTCGCCGCGTTCGCCGGCCCCGCCGTTGCCGCCAGCGACGGGCCGGTCTGCCTGGGAGCAGGCAGCAACGTCCTGGTCAGCGACGCGGGCTGCGCGACGCCCGTCCTGCGGCTGAACACGCGGGGGCTGCGCCTCACCGGGGAGACGGCCGACGGCCGGGTCCTGGTCGAGGTCCAGGCGGGCCACCCCCTCGCCGGTCTGGTGGACGCCACCGTCGCCGAGGGACTGACCGGCATGGAGATGCTCGCGGGCATCCCCGGCACCACGGGGGCCACCCCGGTCCAGAACGTGGGCGCCTACGGCCAGGAGGTCTCCGACACGCTCGTCCGGGTGACGGCCTGGGACTGGGCGCTGCACCGCAGCGTCACACTGACCGCCGCGCAGTGCGGACTGGGCCATCGCACCAGCGTCTTCAAGGGCTCACGGCGCTGGACCCTGCTGACCCTGGTCCTCGCCCTCCGGCGGTCCGCCCTCGGGCCGCCGGTCGGCTATCCCGCGGTCGCCGAGGAGCTCGGCGTGCCGACGGGCAGCAGGGTTCCGCCGGCCGAGGCGGCCCGGGCGGTCCTGGCCGTCCGCACGCGCAAGGGCATGGTGCTGGAGCGGTGCGAGACCGACCGCCGGTCCGTCGGCAGCGTGTTCTTCAGCCCCGAGGTCACTCCGGCCCAGGCGGCACGCCTGCAGGCACAGGGCGCGCCGGTGAACCGCTTCCCGGACGGTTCGTCCCGGGTCAGTTCGAGCTGGCTGATCCGCCGGGCGGGCTTCGCGCTCAACAGCCCGGTCGTCGACGGAGTGCGCGTCTCCTCGTTGCACTACACGCTGGTGGCCGACGCCGGGGCGAGCGCCGGGGGGTTCGCCGAGGCCATCCGGATCGTCGCCCGGCGCACCCGGCAGCGCACCGGGATCCGGATCGCCCCGGAGATCGACTTCCTCGGGGAGTGGGGCACCCCGGTCAGGAAGCCTGCAACAGCGCGGCCGCCGGCGGGCCGCCGTCTCTCCACTTGAGGATCTTGTCGAAGCTGACCACCGCCCCCTGGCGCCCGGGGCGGTTGCGGACACGGACGTGATCGGTGAGGGAGGCGATCAGGAAGAGACCCCGGCCGTTTTCGTCCTGGACGGAGACCGGGGTCTGCGGGCGGGGGTGACACGCCGGATGGGGGCGGGACTCGGAACGGGGGCCGCCGGCGAAGCCGGGGCCCGAGTCGGTGACCTCGATGCGGCAGGTGTCCCCGTCGATCAGAGCGGTGACGCGGTAGCCGGCGGAGGAGTCACCGCCGTGCTCGACGGCGTTGGCACAGGCCTCGCTCAGCGCTACGGCGAGGTCGTAGGACGTATCGGGATCGACTCCGGCCGTCTCCATGGCACCGATCAGCAGGCGCCTGGCGAGCGGAACGCTCGCAGCCTCGCGCCGCAAGTGGAGTGACCACCAAATGCTCATGCTCAGCCTCCTGGCTGCGGCTCGACATACCGATACGTATAGCCGCGACCGGCCGTCCGTAAGCCTGCCGGGTGTGTGAGTCCGCTCATTCGGCCGATGTGCGGAGGCGGCCCCGCGGTGTATGGCGCCGATGAGGAGGATCCGGACGGCCACGGTGGAAATCCGGACACCCGCCGTGGGCGGGGGGCGGTCGCGGTGGGATGATGTCGCAGCCATGCCTCACCCCGTCGCGCGCGCCGGCGCGGATCTGCGACTGATACGGGCCGCGGTGTTCACCGCGGTCTGTGTTCTGCTGTCCGCGGGCGGGCACGCGCTGGCCTCCTGCGCGAGCGTGCCGCTGTGGACGCTGGGCGCAGGCTTCGCGGCCGTCTTCGCGGTGGCCGTGCCGCTGGCCGGCCGGGAGCGCTCGCTGCCGGGGATAGCGGCCCTGCTGGCCGTGGGCCAGCTCGCGCTGCACGCGCTGTTCGGGCTCGGGCAGCAGGGCGCCGAGGCGGTCCGGCAACAGGCCGGATCCGACGGACGGTTGATCGACTTCGCGGCGCAGCTGGTGTGCAACCAGCCGCACCGGATGACCGCCGCCCAGGCGCGCCAGGTCATCACCGACGCCGGGTTCGACCCCGCGGCCCATGTCCCGGGGGCGGCGCCGATGGACGGGATGTCCATGGGGACCGCGGCCGATGCCGGCCCCTGCGACCTCCTCGCGCACGTCTTCCCCTCCTCCCTCCCGATGCTGCTCGGCCACCTCCTCGCGGCCCTGGCCCTGGGCTGGGTGCTGCGCCGCGGCGAGGCCGCGCTGTGGAAGGCGCTGGAGCTGTCGGCCCAGGGGGCGCAGGGCGTTGCGGAGGCGGCGCTCATACGGTCGCTGCGCGCCGCACTGGTGCTCGTGGCGTCACTGGTGCACCCGGCTGCCGGTGCACAGGAGGTGCCGTCCGTCCGGCACGCACACGGGGACGACGAGCGTCCGGCCCGCGAGCCGGAGCTCCAGCATGTCGTGATCAGGCGGGGACCGCCGCGCTTCGCCCTCGCGGCCTGACGACGCGGCGCACTCCGGCATTACGACGGGAGGGCGTCCGCGCTGCTGCCGCACGCGCGCCGAACGCCTCTCTCGTCCCTCCTGCCTGTGGAGTGTCATCCCATGAACGCAACCTCTGCCGTCTCCCGGCTCCGCCGCCGTCTCCCCCTCGCCGCCGGTGTCGCCGCGGGCAGCGTGCTGCTGCTCGCCGCCCCCGCCTTCGCACACGTGAGCGTGCAGCCGGGCACGGCCGAGAAGGGCGGTTACGGCACCATCGCCCTCAAGGTGCCGAACGAGAAGGACAACGCCTCGACGGTCAAGCTGGAGCTCACGCTCGACCCGCAGCACCCGCTCGCCTCGGTGATGCCGCAGCCCGTGCCGGGCTGGGACATCAAGGTCGAGAAGTCGAAGCTCGACAAGCCGCTGCAGACGGACGACGGGACCGTCAACGAGGCCGTCACCAAGATCACTTGGTCCGGCGGCAAGATCGACCCGGGCCAGTTCCAGCAGTTCCCGCTGTCGGTCGGCCCGCTGCCCAAGGACGCCGACCAGCTGACCTTCAAGGCGCTCCAGACCTACTCCGACGACGACGTGGTGCGCTGGATCGACGCCTCCAAGCCGGGCGGCCAGGAGCCGGAGCACCCGGCCCCGGTGCTCAAGCTCGTCGACAAGGCCGGCGCCGCCGCGGGCTCTGCGGACAAGGGCAAGGACGACCAGGCCGCCGCCACCGAGAAGTCCGGCTCCGGCTCGGACACCACCGCCCGCGCCCTCGGCGCCGCCGGCATAGCCCTCGGCGCCGCCGGTGTCGCCTACGGCGTGTTCGCCGGCCGCCGTCGCCAGTCCGCCGACGCCTCCTGACCCGCACAGTCGTCCGCCCCACGCCGGGCGGGCCCACGATGGGCCCGCCCGGCCGAACCCGGGAAGAACTCATGCGCACCAAGATCCTGGGCGCGGCCCTGGCCATGGCCGCCGCGCTCACCCTGACCGCCTGCGGCGGCTCGTCCGACAAGAGCGACAAGCCCGTCGCCGATGTCTCCGCCGAGCAGACCAAGAAGGCGGCCATCACGCTCGACACCCCGAAGGACAAGCCGGACCTAGTCCTGACGGACACGTCGGACAAGAAGTACGAGCTGCTCAAGGAGACGAAGGGCCGTCCGGTCCTGCTCTACTTCGGCTACACCTACTGCCCCGACGTCTGCTCGACGGTCGTCTCCGACATAGCAGCCGCGACGAAGAAGCTGTCCAAGGAGGACCAGGAGAAGCTCCAGGTCGTCTTCGTCACCACCGACCCCGAGCGCGACACCCCCAAGCGCATGCGCGAGTGGCTCGACGCACAGGGCGGTCAGAACATCGTCGGCCTGACCGGTGACTTCGACACCATCCAGGCCGCCGCCAAGCCGCTCGGCATCCTGGTGGAGAAGCCGAAGAAGGAGAAGGACGGCTCGATCACCGTCAGCCACGGCGCCGAGGTCGTCGGCTTCTCGCCGAAGGACGACGCGGCCCACTGGATCTACACCTCGTCCACCACCTCCGACCAGTACGCCCAGGATCTCCCGAAGATCGTCAAGGGGGAGAACCCGTAATGCGCAGGACCACCGTCGCCACCGCCGTCGCCCTTCCGCTGCTGCTCGCCGGAGGGCTCATCGCGGTCACCGGCTGCGATGCGGAGAAGAAGGCGTCGCAGAAGGCCGAACTGTCCGTGAGCGGCGCCTATATGCCGCAGCCCGCCATGGACGACATGGCGGCCGCGTACTTCACCGTGAAGAACGACGGCGGCAAGGCCGACACGCTCACCAAGGTCACCAGCCCGCTCTCGCAGGACGTCACCCTGCACACCACCGAGGGCTCGCAGATGAAGCACGCCGAGGAGCTGGAGGTGCCCTCGAAGGGCGAGCTCACGCTGTCGCGCGGCGGTACGCACCTGATGCTCGGCAAGCTCGCGCACAAGCCGAAGGAAGGCGAGAAGATCGAATTCACGCTGCACTTCGCCACGTCGGCACCCATCAAGATCCAGGTGCCCGTCGAGTCCGCCAACTATCGCCCCAAGGGCTGACGTTGCGATGACGACTCAGGCCACCACCGCCCGGCGTACCGTGACACTGCTGGGCACCCTGTTCGCCGCACTGCTGTGTGCGCTGAGCCTGGGTGCGGGCACCGCGTCGGCGCACGCCGCGCTCGTCTCCACCGACCCGAAGGACGGGTCGGTGGTGCCCGTCGCACCGCAGCAGATCGGGCTCACCTTCTCCGAAGGCGTGCTGCTGAACGCCGACTCGGTGCGCGTCCTGGACCCCCAGGGCAAGCGCGTCGACGAGGGCAGGCCCGCCCATCTGGACGGCAAGTCCGACACGGCGGTGGTGGCGGTACGGGCCGGGATCGCCAACGGCACGTACACGGTGGCCTGGCAGGCGGTCTCCGCGGACAGCCACCCGGTGGCCGGGGCGTTCACCTTCTCCGTCGGAGCACCGTCGAAGACGACGGTGACCGCCCAGTCCGCGGCCGGTGGCACAGACCCGTTGGTCGGCACGTTCTACGGCATCGGCCGCTACGCGGCGTACGGCGGTTTCGTGCTGCTGGTCGGCGGCTGCGTGTTCGCCGGCGTGTGCCGCTCCTCGCGGCCGGTGCAGCGGGTCGCGGTCGGCGGCTGGATCGCGCTGTTCCTGTCCACCACAGCGCTGTTGCTGCTGCGCGGTGCGTACACGAGCGGCAAGGGAATGGGCTCCGTCCTCGACCTGTCGCTGCTGGGCGACGCCCTGTCCACCAAGCCGGGTGCGGCACTGCTGTCCCGGCTGCTGCTGCTGAGCGCGGCGGCGGTGTTCCTGGCCGTGCTGTTCGGCACGTACGCCGAGAGCGGTGCACGGAACGGCGGTCCGGCGCAGCCGCCCGCCGAGCGGCGCAGTGTGGCCTACGGACTGGCCGTCGGCGGCACACTCGTCGCGGGCGGGCTGGCCGCGACGTGGGCCCTGGCCGAGCACGCGTCGCAGGGGCTTCAGGCGTGGCTGGCCATGCCGGTCGACATCGTGCACCTGCTGGGCGTCGCGGTGTGGCTGGGCGGTCTGAGCGCACTGCTGGCCACTCTGTGGTCCGGCGAGTCCGTGCGGCGTGCAGAAGCACAGCGATTCTCCCGGCTGGCGTTCGCCTCGGTCTGCACGCTGGTGGCCACCGGGCTCTACCAGTCCTGGCGGCAGGTCGGTTCGTGGGACGCGCTGACGGGCACGGAGTACGGGCGCTGGCTGCTGGTCAAGGTCGGCCTGGTGGCCGTCATGGTGGCCGTCGCGTCCGTCTCACGACGGTGGACGGGACGGCTGACGGACGAGCGGCCGGAGCCGAAGAAGGCCGCCGCCAAGGCGAAGGTGCCCACTGCGCAGTCCGCCGCCTCCCCCGAGCGCGCCGCACAGCTCGCGCGGCAGCGGGCCGCACTCGCCAAGACGGCCGGGAAGCGGGAGCGCGACGCGGACACCGTCCGCACCGGGCTGCGGCGCGCCGTCCTCGCCGAGACCGCGGTCGCGGTCGTCCTGCTCGCCGTCACCACCGTGCTGACCGGCACCCAGCCCGGCCGCGCGGAGACCGAGCAGCGGCAGGCGGGGTCCGCCGGGAGCTCCGCACCGGCCCCGGCCGGCCCGGCCGAGGTGACGATCCCCTACGACACGGGCGGCCCGAACGGCCGCGGCACCGTCGTGATCACCGTCGGTCCGGCCCGCGCCGGCGCCAACACCGTCGACGTCAGGCTGACCGACACCTCCGGGCGCCCGGCCGACGTCCCGGAGCTGGACGTCTCGTTCACCGAGAAGGACAAGGCGATCGGCCCGCTGCGCACCGCCCTGCAGCGGCAGTCCGCAGGCCGCTGGCAGGCCACCGGCTTCCAGCTGCCGATGGCCGGTACGTGGCAACTGACCCTGACCGTTCGGACCTCCGACATCGACCAGGTCACCGAGACCGGGAACGTGAAGATCAACTGATGGCAGACACGACAGACAAGGTCGAGCAGAAGAGCAAGACCGGTCAGAAGAACGTTGCACAGCCCGCTCTTTCGCGTCGGCGCCTGCTGGGCACCGCGGGTGCCGTGGGCGCCGCCGGTCTCGTGGTCGGCGGTGCGGGCGGGGCGTTCGGGGCGGAGGCCCTGCGGGACGACGTCGCACCACTGTCCGGGGTCGGCACGGCCACCGTGCCCTTCCACGGCACGCACCAGTCCGGCATCGCCGATCCGGCGCAGGCCCACGGCCATCTGATGGCCTTCGACCTGGCGCCCGGCGCCGACCGCAAGGCCGCGGCCGCGCTGCTGCGCCGCTGGTCGGACACGGCGGCCGAGCTGATGGCGGGCCGGGCGCCCAAGGGCGACGACACGGGCATCGCCCTGGACGCCGGACCGTCGTCCCTGTCGGTCACCTTCGGCTTCGGACGCACCTTCTTCGACCGCACCGGCCTGACCGACAAGCGGCCCGCCGCCCTGGAACCCCTGCCGTCCTTCACGGCCGACGCGCTCGACCCCAAGCGCAGCGACGGCGACCTGTGGGTGCAGATAGGCGCGGACGACGGCCTCGTCGCCTTCCACGCCCTGCGGCTGCTGCAGAAGCAGGCGGCCGGCACCGCACGGCTGCGCTGGCAGATGAACGGCTTCAACCGCACCCCGGGCGCGACCGGCCGGCCGATGACCGCCCGCAACCTGATGGGCCAGGTGGACGGCACCAACAACCCCAAGACGTCGGACACCGACTTCGCGGCCAAGGTGTTCGTCCCGGAGGACGGCAAAGGCGCGGACGCCTGGATGGCGGGCGGCTCGTACGCGGTCGTGCGACGCATCCGGATGCTCCTCGACAGCTGGGAGCAGCTGTCGCTGGACCGCCAGGAGAAGGTGATCGGCCGCCGCAAGTCGGACGGCGCACCGCTGTCCGGCGGCACGGAGACCACCCCGGTGGACCTGGACAAGCTGGGCGCCGACGGCTCGCTGGCCATCGCGGGGGACGCGCACGTCCGGGTCGCCGCACCGGCCTCCAACCGGGGAGCGGCCATGCTGCGCCGCGCCTTCTCGTACCACGACGGCTTCCGCGACGACGGGGCACCGGATGCGGGCCTGCTGTTCGTCGCGTGGCAGGCGGACCCGCTCAAGGGCTTCGTGCCGGTGCAGCGGAAGCTGGACCGCGGCGACGGCCTGTCGCGCTTCCTGCGGCACGAGTCGAGTGCACTGTTCGCGGTGCCGGGCGGCTGTGCGCAGGGCGAGTACGTGGGACAGCGGCTGCTGGAGGGCTGAGGCGCTGCGGGGCGCCGGCCCCCGCTATCGTGGCGGGGCCCACGGTGATCGATACGGAGGAGAGCTCGCGTGATGTCCGCCAGCAGCTACACCTACCTCGGCCCGGAAGGCACCTTTACCGAGGCGGCCCTCCGCACCCTCCCCGAGGCGGCCACCCGTGAGCTGATCCCCATGCTCTCCGTGCCGGCGGCGCTGGACGCCGTCCGCAACGGCGAGGCGGCGGGCGCCCTGGTGCCGATCGAGAACTCCGTCGAGGGCGGCGTCACGGCGACCCTCGACGAACTCGCCACCGGTGCACCGCTGATGATCTACCGGGAGGTGCTCCTCCCGATCGCCTTCGCCCTCCTCGTCCGCCCCGGCACCGCCCTCGGCGACGTCAAGACGGTGACCGGCCACCCGGTCGCCCAGCCCCAGGTGCGCAACTGGCTGGCCGCCCATCTGCCGGACGCCGTGTGGGAGTCGGCCGCGTCCAACGCGGACGGCGCCCGGCTGGTCCGCGAAGGCCGCTACGACGCCGCGTTCGCGGGCGAGTTCGCCGCGGCGACGTACGAACTCGAGCCCCTCGTCACCGACATCCACGACGCGCAGAACGCACAGACCCGGTTCGTCCTGGCGGGCCGCCCGGCGCGTCCGGCGGCGCGTACGGGCTTCGACCGCACGTCCGTCGTCGTCTGGCTGCGGGACGACCACCCGGGTGCGCTGATGGAGCTGCTGCAGGAGTTCGCCGTGCGCGGGGTGAACCTGATGCGCATCGAGTCCCGTCCCACGGGCGAGGGCATGGGCCGCTACTGCTTCTCGGTCGACTGCGAGGGGCACATCAGCGACCGCCGGGTGGGCGAGGCCCTGATGGGGCTGAAGCGGATCTGCCCGAAGGTGCGGTTCCTCGGGTCGTATCCGCGTGCGGGTGCGGCCCCGGGCGACACGCCGGAACCGCGGTACGGGACGTCGGACAGCGACTTCGTGGCGGCGGCGGAGTGGCTGGCACGCTCCCAGGACGGCCGGGCCTGAGCCGGGCGGGAAGAATTTCCCACAGGGTTACCCACAGACTTATCCACAGGCCGTTCTCGACCTGGGGATAAGTCGACAGAGCGGGGCGCACAACGGCTTCACGAAACGGTCAAGGTCGACAAATCTCTCTAGCCATCCACGGACTCGTCCACAGCCGGCCGCCGACCGTCCCCGCGCCACACGTCAGTCGAAAAGCCTCGAACAACCCATTGGGGCAGGTAGATACCACTCGAATGGGTAGCCGGAAGGGGTTTATCCGGGAAATGCTCACTGAAGGGCGGAAGTAGCGGAATCCGAAGTTCCGACATCCACAGATCGAGCGCACAGCCTGTGGACAAAGAACCGGAGAGTGGCGCTCCTGTGGACAACAGAAGTGCTCAACTCCCGCCGCACGCAAGCCCTCTCGGGGTACGGAACCACCACCACCCCCTTTTCCGGTAATTTCCGGCAACTCCCTGCCCGCCGCCCGCAAGAGTGATGCGAGAGCGATTCCCGGCGACGACTCTGCCATTTCCTACCGCGCCAGAATGGTGCAAATCGCCACGAAAGGGAATATCGCGTCGAGGACACGCAGCCCGCAACGGTAGCCTGGAGGGGTGATTGACCTTCGCCTGCTTCGTGAGGACCCCGACCGAGTGCGCGCGTCCCAGCGTGCCCGTGGAGAGGACGTCGGCGTCGTCGACGCACTGCTCTCCGCCGACGAGCGGCGCAGGTCGTCCGGCGTCCGCTTCGACGAACTCCGCTCCGAGCAGAAGTCGCTCGGCAAGCTCATCCCCAAGGCGTCCGGCGACGAGAAGGCCGAGCTGCTGAAGAAGGCCGGCGAGCTGGCCGCCTCCGTCAAGGCTGCCGACGCCGAGCAGGACGAGGCCGCCGCCGAGACGCAGCGCCTGCTGCTGCAGATCGGCAACCTCGTCCACCCGGACGTGCCGCGCGGCGGCGAGGACGACTTCGTCGTCCTGGAGACCGTCGGCGCCCCGCGCGACTTCGCCGCCGAGGGCTTCGAGCCCAGGGACCACCTGGAGCTCGGCCAGATGCTGGGCGCGATCGACGTCGAGCGCGGCGCCAAGGTGTCCGGCTCGCGCTTCTACTACCTGACGGGCGTCGGCGCCCTGCTCGAGCTGGCCCTGGTCAACGCCGCCATCGCGCAGGCCACCGCCGCCGGCTTCACGCCGATGCTCACCCCCGCCCTGGTCAAGCCGCGCGCCATGGAGGGCACCGGCTTCCTCGGCCAGGCCGCGCAGGACGTCTACCACCTGGAGAAGGACGACTTCTACCTGGTCGGCACGTCCGAGGTCCCGCTCGCCGCGTACCACATGGACGAGATCGTCGAGGCGGACAAGCTGCCGCTGCGCTACGCGGGCTTCTCGCCCTGTTTCCGCCGCGAGGCCGGCACGTACGGCAAGGACACCCGGGGCATCTTCCGGGTCCACCAGTTCGACAAGGTCGAGATGTTCTCGTACGTCGCACCGGAGGACGCCGAGGCGGAGCACGCGCGCCTGCTGGAGTGGGAGAAGCAGTGGCTGACCAGCCTCGAACTGCCCTTCCAGGTGATCGACGTGGCCACCGGCGACCTCGGTGCCTCCGCCTCCCGCAAGTTCGACTGCGAGGCGTGGATCCCCACCCAGGGCAAGTACCGCGAGCTGACGTCCACCTCCAACTGCGACGAGTTCCAGGCCCGCCGCCTGTCGGTGCGCATGCGCGACGGCAAGAACGTCAAGCCGCTCGCCACGCTCAACGGCACGCTGTGCGCCATCCCGCGCACGATCGTGGCCCTGCTGGAGAACCACCAGCAGGCCGACGGCTCGGTCCGCGTGCCCGAGGTGCTGCGCCCGTACCTGGGCGGGCGTGAGGTGCTGGAGCCTGTCGCACAGTGAGCGACGCATGCGCGGCCGCCGGGCCGCAGGCGACCACGATGCCCGCACCTCTGCGCCGCGCAGGCGGAGAAGCGAAGAGGACAGCGCTGTGAGTGCGCCTGCACCCGCACCGGGGGCCCCGCCCTTCCGTCTGGTGGCGACCGACCTGGACGGCACGCTGCTGCGCTCCGACGAGACGGTGTCGGAGCGCACCCGTGCCGCCCTCCGGCGGGCCACCGAGGCCGGTGCCGCGCACATCGTGGTCACCGGCCGGCCGGTCGCCTGGACCCGGCACGTCCTCGACGCCCTGGACTACCGGGGGATCGCGGTGTGCGGTCAGGGCGCGCAGGTCTACCACGCCGGTGAGCACCGGCTGCTGACGTCCGTGACGCTGGACCGGCAGCTCGCCGCGATCGCCCTCGCCAAGATCGAGGCGGAGGCGGGTCCGCTGTTCCTCGCCGCCAGCCGTGACGGCCTGGACGGCGACGTGCTGGTCGGCCCCGGCTACAGCCTCCAGGAGGGCCCGGTCGCGGCCGTCCCCATCACCGAGCCGGGCGAGCTGTGGACGGCCCCGCTCAACAAGCTCTACCTCCAGCACCCGGAGCTCGGCGACGACGCCCTGGCGGACGTCGCGCGCCGGGTGGCGGGCGGGCTGGTGGACGTGACGATGGCCGGCGCCGGGATAGTCGAGCTGCTGCCGCTCGGCCTGAGCAAGGCCACGGGCCTCTCGCTGGCCGCGCGCCGGCTGGGCGTGAAGGCCGCCGACACCATCGCCTTCGGCGACATGCCGAACGACGTCCCGATGTTCGGCTGGGCCTCCTACGGCGTCGCCATGGCCAATGCGCACCCCGACCTCAAGGCCGTGGCCGACGAGATCACCGTGTCAAACGACGAGGACGGGATCGCGACCGTCCTGGAGCGTCTTTTCGCCTGACCGCCCTGCCGACTGCAAGGACATCGGTCAACCGGCCGAAGTCCCAGGTCGGACGGTCGCGTGTGAGCGGCCAGCAGGCCAGACCCAGCGCCACGGAGATGGCGTGCCCGATGTCCGTGAACGTACCTCCGGTCACCAGCGGCAGCGCGAAGAAGAGCAGTACCCCGGCGAGGTACGGCCAGCGCCAGGGCCGCGGCACGCGGTAGGCGAGGATGCCCGCGGCGGCGGCGAGCCCGTACGAGACCCCTATGTCGACCACGTGCTTCATCGCGCGCGGGGCGGAGTGGTGCTCGATGGTCAGCAGCAGCACCTCCTGGCTGATGAGGGTGGCCGCCACGTGGGCCACGGCGACCGTGACGAGCCAGCGCAGGGTGCCGATCCAGCGTTCGACGTTGGCGTGGAAGATCTCGAACAGCACGGCGTAGAGCAGGAACGAGGACGGCTGCTCTATCCAGAAGCCGCTGATGAGCAGCGACTGCAGCGGGTGCTTGTTGAGCTCGTGGATGTTGCTGCTGTTGCGGTGCAGGAGGAAGGCCGACAGCCCCTCGCTGGCCGAGGCGATCACCAGGCTGGTGACGCCGATGATCAGCAGCCAGATGTGGGTGCCGGGCGAGGAGCGCACCCAGGCGCCGATCTCCGTCCGGAGCGCCGACCACAGCCTCGCCGCGTCCACCATTCGACGGTAGCCCGGACGGCCCTGCGGCGCCCGGGAAAGAAGTTGTAGGATGACTGGGCAATAGGTTGACCCGGCAGGCCCATGGCGGCCCGCCCGCTACCCGTCCGGAGAACACATGGCCCTGCGAGCCGCGGGACGGCAGTCCCTCGTGGACACCGTCGTGGAACAGCTGCGTGCGCAGGTCGCCGCGGGCGAGTGGAAGGTCGGCGAGCGCATCCCCACCGAGCACGCGCTCGCCGAGCAGCTGCAGGTCGGGCGGAACACCGTCCGCGAGGCCGTGCGCGTCCTCGTGCACGCCGGGATGCTGCGGTCGCGCCAGGGCGAGGGCACCTTCGTCGTCTCCACCGCCGACCCCGCCGAGATCATGCGCGGAGTGCAGCGCGCCGGGGTGCGCGACGTCCTGGAGCTGCGGATCGCCCTGGAGGCCGAGGCGGCCCGGCTGGCGGCCCTCCGGCACGAGCCCGCCGACCTGGAGCGGATGCGGGCCGCGCTGGCCGCGCAGAGCGCCTTCGAGGACCCCGAGGGCCAGCCCGACTCCGGCACCCTCGAGCTGTACGCCGACCACGACGTCGAGTTCCACCGGGCCGTCGTGGAGGCCGCGCACAACTCCGCGCTGACCGCGACCTACGCCTGGTTCAGCAGCTCCGTCCGGGAGGCGCTGGTCACCGCGCTCGGCGACCGGGACATGCCGCGCATCATCCACGGCGACCACCACGCCCTGATGGAGGCCATCGCCTCCGGCGACCCCGAGACGGCCGCCCGGGCCGCCCGCGCCCTCCTCGAACGTCCCAAGCAGGCCGTCGAATCGCTGCTCGACGCCGAGGACTGACCGGCGCGCGCCGGCTCCGCACACACACCCCAGCACCCCAGTACCCCCCACGGAGGCACCCCCATGTCGGAGACGAGGACCGACAGGACCGGCATACCGCTGATCGACGCGGAGGAGGACCTGGCGCCCACTCCCGCGGTCACCGCCGCGCGGCGCAGCCTGCTCGCCCACCCGGCCTTCCTGCTGTTCGCCATCGTCCTCGCTTCGCTCAACATGCGGGCCGCGCTCGCCGGGGTCTCGCCCCTGATGGGCGAGATCAGCGACCACTTCGGCCTGGGTGCCGCCGCGAGCAGCCTGGTCACCACGATCCCGCTGGTCTTCATGGGCCTCGGCTCGATCGTCGCGCCCCGGCTCGCCCGCCGCTGGGGCACGGAGGCCGCGCTGTGCGGCGCGCTCGTCCTGCTGGCCGGGGGCATCCTGCTGCGCGTCGCGCCGCCGGTCGCCGCGCTGTTCGTCGGCTGCGCCCTCGTCGGCACCGCGATCGCCCTGCTCAACGTGCTGATGCCGGGCCTGGTCAAGCGGGACTTCCCGGACCGGGCGGCCGGCATGACCGCGCTCTACTCGACCACGCTGATCCTCGGCGCCACGGGCTCGGCCGCCTCCGCCGTGCCGCTGGAGAACGCCCTCGGCGGCTGGCAGGGCTCCCTCGCCTCCTGGTCCCTGCTCGCCGTGCTCGCGACGGCCGTCTGGATCCCGCAGGCGGTCACGGCCCGCAGGGGCACCCCGCACGGCGCCGCGGCGGCCGTGGCCAAGCACCCTGCGGGCGACGGCCCGAAGCTCTCGCGCTCACCGCTCGCCTGGCAGGTCACCCTGCTGATGGGTACGCAGTCGCTGATCGCGTACGTCTGCATCGCCTGGATGCCGACGGTCTTCACCGACCACGGTATGAGCAAGAGCGAGGCGGGCGTGGTCTACGCCTTCTACACCCTGGTGCAGATGGCCGGTTCGTTCGTGGTGCCGATGCTCGCCGGCCGGTTGCGCGACCAGCGGCTGCTGGCGGTCGTCGTCGTGGCCGTCATGTCGGCCGGTGTGACGGGCCTGTTGGTCGCCCCGGTCGCGGGCGCCTGGGTCTGGGCGACGCTGATGGGTGTCGCACAGGGCGGCATGCTGGGGCTCGCGCTGACACTGATGGTGCTGCGCACCCGTGACGCCCACACGGCGGCCCGGCTGTCCGGCATGGCGCAGACCGGCGGCTATCTGCTCGCCTCCGTCGGCCCGTTCGCCATCGGTGCCGTCCACCAGATGACCGGCGACTGGACGCTGCCGATCGCGCTGCTGCTGGTCGCCTGTGCGGCGCTGGTGTTCCTGGGGCTGGGCGCAGGACGCAACCGGAAGATCTGACACGGCGGATGAACGGAATGAGGGGGGCCTGCTCCGAGCAGGCCCCCCTCATGCGTCACTCCTCCCCGGCGAGGGTGAGCGAGCGCAGCTTGCTCACGGCGAGCCACGTGGCCGCCGCCGTGACTCCGGCGAGCAGCACCAGCGCCATCGGCAGACCCACGTCCGACGTGATGGTGCCCTCCGCGCCGATCTTCTGTGCCAGCGCCAGTGCCCACTGCTGCACGCTCAGCGTGCGCGCACCCGGCACGAGGTTGCCGAAGAGCGACTCCCAGACGAGCGCGTAGACGAGACCTGCGACCACCGCGTGGCGGGTCACCGTGCCCAGGAGCAGGAAGATCGCGCTGTACGCCACGGACGCGACCGCGGCGGCCACCGCGTAGGCGACGGCGATCTGCTGGCTGTTGCCGTTGAGCAGGAAGCCCGCGATCAGCGTGGGGACCGCCGAGAAGGCCACCGTGACCCCGATCGCCACGATCAGCTTGGTGATGGTGATCGTCGACCGCTTCACGGGCTTGGCCAGCAGGTAGACCACCGATCCGTCGTCGATCTCCGGGCCGATCGCGCCCGTACCGGCGATGACGCCGATCAGCGGCACCATGGTGGCGAGCGCGAAGCCGCCCAGGACGCTGACGGCGGTCTGGTCGTCCGCGCCCGTCAGAGCGCGCACGACGGCCGACAGGAGGATCAGCAGCGCGGGCAGCGCGAAGAGGATCAGGGCGCGGCGGCGGCCGAGGAGGGCCCGGTAAGTGAGCCGGGCGACAGTGCTGTTGAACACGGGGGTGGCTCCTTTCAGGCCGCGACGAGGTAGGAGAAGACCGATTCGAGCGACTCGTCGGACGGTGAGACCGTCAGCAGCCGGATGCCGTGCTCGCGGGCGACGCGCGGCAGGAGCTCGGTGAAGCGGCCGAAGTCGACGGCCTGGATGCGCAACGCACCTTCCTTGACGTCCACTTCGATGCCTGCGGTCGACGGGTCGGCGATGAGCGCCGCGGCGAGGGCGCGGTCGTCGCTGGAGCGTACGACGTAGCGGTGCGGGCGGTCGGTCATCAGCCGGCGGATCTTGCGGAAGTCGCCCGACGCGGCGTGCCGGCCGGCGACGACCACCTCGATGTGGGCGGCGAGCTGTTCGACCTCTTCGAGGATGTGGGAGGAGAACAGCACGGTGCGGCCCTCGGCGCCCATCGTGCGCAGCAGGTCCATCAGTTGCATGCGCTGCCGCGGGTCCATCCCGTTGAACGGCTCGTCGAGCAGCAGGACGGCCGGCTGGTGCACGAGCGCGGAGGCCATCTTCACGCGCTGCCGCATGCCCTTGCTGTAGGTGGAGATCTTGCGGTCCTGTGCGTACTCCATCTCGACCGTGGCGAGCGCCCGTTGGGCCTCGGCCGCGCCCAGGCCGTGCAGCTCGGCGTTGGCTTGGACGAACTCCCGGCCGGTCAGGAAGTCGTACATCGCCTCGCGCTCGGGGACGATGCCGATGTGCCGGTAGATCTGCTCGTTCCGCCAGACGGTCTGGCCGTCCAGGGTGACCGTTCCGGTGGAGGGGGCGAGGAAGCCGCCCATCATGTTGATGAGGGTGGACTTTCCGGCACCGTTGGGGCCGAGCAGTCCGGTGACGCCGGGGCCGACCGTCATGGAGACGTCGTTGACGGCGACGACGTTGCCGAACCAGCGCGAGACGTTGTCGATGTGGAGGGTTGTCACAGCCCCGCCTTCCGGTAGCGCGCCATCAGCAGGCCGTACGAGCCGGCGACGGCGCCGAGGAGGACGAGGAGGTAGACCACCCCGGCACCGGTGCCCGGGCCGTGGCCGCCGGGGAAGGCGGTGCCGGCGGAAAGGAACGCCGTCTGCACGCCGTCGATCAGGGTGATCGGCGAGAAGAGGCCGAGCCAGCTGATGATCTGGGTGTTGTCGGTGTTGAGCGCGATGCCCTGGATGGTGCTGACCGCGCCGTAGGAGATGGTCAGCACGGCGATGACGGCGGCGACGCCGAAGCCGCGGCGCGGGGTGAGCGCGGCGACCACCAGGCCGAGGCCGGCGAAGAGGAGGGAGAGCAGTGCCACGGAGACCAGTCCTTGTGCAAAGCCCTTCGTCTGGTCGACGAAGTCGAGTTTGGCGAGCAGGGCGCCCGCGTAGAGGATCACCAGGGGCGCGGCGGTGAGGACGAACAGGGCGGTGGTCATGGCCGCGAACTTGGCCACCACGTAGTCGACGCGCTCGATCGGCCGGGAGAAGTACAGCGGCACGGTCTTGAACCGCAGGTCCCGGGAGACCGACTGCGGTGCCTGGGCGGCGAGGAACAGGCCGATGACCGCCTGGAGGTAGATCGCGTACCGCGTGTACTCCAGGGGCAGGTGGTTCATCTTCGTGAAGACGGCGACGGCCACGACGATCGCGGCGGGCACGCACATCACGGCGAACAGCAGCATCGGCAGGATCTTGGACTTCGCCGAGCGGCCGAGCCCGTAGGCGCCGCGCAGGCTCTGGGAGAAGAGCGAGCGGCGGGCGTAGGAACGGCCGAGACGGGCACCGCCGTAGCTGCGGTAGCCGATGTTGTGGATGACGTCCGGTGCGGGGTGCACGGGTGCGGCTGCGGTCTCAGGCGGCATCGGTGCTGCCCCTCTCCTGCGGGGCGGCGCCCCAAGCGTGCGGCTGCTGCTGTGGCTGCTCGTCGGTCCGGAAGACCTCGGCGATGCGGTGCCGGCGCTGCTCCATGCGGACCAGGCCGAGGCCGAGGCCGGCGACGGCGTCGCGCACGGTGTCGTACGTCTCCTCGCCCGCGACGTCGACGAGCAGGACGTGGCCGGGGCCTGCGGCGGCGTACTCGCCGGTACGGCCGGCCGGCTGCACGGTCAGCCCTGCGGCGGCCAGCGCGGCGGCCAGCGCGCCCGTGCCGTCGGGGACGGCGTCGGAGTCGGTGACCTCGACCGCGAGGGAGCCGGAGTCGCGGGTGAAGTCGCTGGTGGAGGAGGAGCGCAGCAGCGTGCCGCCGTCGATGACGACGACGTGGTCGCAGGTGCGCTCCAGCTCGCCGAGCAGGTGGGAGGTGACCAGCACCGAGATACCGAAGTCGGTGTGGACGCGCCGGATGAGGCCCAGCATGTCGTCCCGGCCGACGGGGTCGAGGCCGTTGGTCGGCTCGTCGAGCAGGACCAGCTTCGGGTCGTGGACGAGCGCCTGGGCCAGTTTGACCCGCTGCTTCATGCCCGTCGAGTAGCCGCCCATGGGGCGGTACCGCTCCTCGTACAGGCCCACGTGGCGCAGGGTGTCGGCCGTGCGCTCGCGGGCCGCGGTGGGCGGCAGGCCGGACATGCGGGCCATGTGGACGACGAACTCGGTGGCCGAGACGTCGGGCGGCAGGCAGTCGTGCTCGGGCATGTAGCCGACCTGCTCGCGGATCTCCGCGCCCCGGGTGGCGACGTCGAGGCCGAGCACCTCGGCGCGGCCCTCGGTGGCCGGGGAGAGGCCCAGCAGAATCTTGATCAGCGTGGACTTGCCGGCTCCGTTCGCCCCCACCAGTCCGGTCACTCCCGGACCGATGTCGACGGAGAGCCGGTCAAGGGCGGTCACCCGGGGGAACCGCTTGCTGAGGCTTTCGGTGGCGATCACAGTCACCCTTCGACGGTAGTGGCGCGGGCCACAGCCGTCGTCAGACCTGATGGTGGGATGCGTGTAGTCCTCGGGTCTGACACGACCCCGGCGACGGGGGCTGAAAGGAGGGCACGGATGTCGCGGGGGTGGTGCGCCGCGGGTTTTCCACAGGGGCGCCCGGGGTCTTGACGCAGCCGCCGGACATTGTCACATTCATCAGTGTCAGCTTGCGGACGTGGCTTCGGGGTTCGCCCGGGAGGACGGAGGGGTGGGCATGACGGCTGTGGTGGGAGCGCCCGGGAGCCCCCGGGCGCGGACCGGGCCGGACGCAGCGGGGCTCGGCGGCTTCCGGGAGGTGCAGCGCCTGGCGTACGCGTGCGCGGAGGAGGTCGCCGCACAGCTCCGGCCGGGCGTGACCGAGCGGGAGGCGGCCCGGATGCAGCGCGAGTGGCTGCGCCGGCACGGCGTGCGGGACTGGTTCCACCTGCCGTTCGCCTGGTTCGGCGACCGCACGGCCTTCGCCGGCTTCCGGGTGCCGCTGCAGTTCTTCCCCACCGGGCGGCGGCTGGAGCCGGGGATGCCGTTCATCCTCGACATGGCGCCGGTCCACCGGGGCTTCACGGCCGACATCGGCTACTCGGGCTGCCTCGGCCCGAACCCCCTGCACGACCGGCTCATGGCCGACCTCGGCGCGCACCGCGAGCTGATCCTGCGCGAGGTGCGCGAGCGCAGGCCGCTGCGCGAGATCTACGCGGACGTGGACCGCCTCATGGTCCGCCAGGGATACGCCAACCGGCACCGCGCCTATCCGTTCGGGGTGATCGCGCACAAGGTGGACCGGGTGCGCGAGCGCCGCTGGTCGCCGCACGTGTTCGGGTTCGGCACGCAGTCGCTCAAGGGCCTGGCCTCCGATGCGCTGCACGGCCACCGCGAGGGCTGGTCGCCGCTGTGGAGCCCGTACCGCTTCTCGGACCATCCGCCGCAGCCGGGCCTGTGGGCGGTGGAGCCCCACCTCGGATTCCGGGGCACGGGCGCGAAGTTCGAGGAGCTCCTGGTGGTCACCGACTCCCGGGATCCGCAGGAGAGCGCGTTCTGGCTGGACGACGACCTGCCGCACGTGCGGCGCGGACAGGAGGGAAGAGCCGCATGAGCAGAGGCCTGGCAGGAGCACGCGAGCGCCGGGTGCGCACGGGCGGGATCGAGCTGTGCGTCGCGGAGCTGGGCGATGCCGCGCAGCCGACCGTGGTGCTGGTGCACGGATATCCGGACAGCAAGGAGGTGTGGGAGAAGGTCGCGCTGCGCCTGCAGGACCGCTTCCACGTGGTGCTCTACGACGTGCGCGGCTGCGGCCGCTCGACGGCGCCGGAACCTCTGCGCGGGGGCTTCACCCTGGAGAAGCTGACGGACGACTTCCTGGCCGTGGCGGACGCGGTGAGCCCGGACGCACCGGTGCACCTGGTCGGGCACGACTGGGGCTCGGTGCAGGGCTGGGAGTTCGCCACCGTCGCCCGCACCGAGGGGCACATCGCCTCCTTCACCTCCGTCTCGGGCCCGTCCCTCGACCACTTCGGGCACTGGATGAACCGGCGCATGGCCCGGCCCACCCCGCGCCGGGCGGTCCAGCTGCTCGGCCAGGGCGCCCGCTCCTGGTACGTCTACGCGCTGCACACCCCCCGGCTGCCGGAGGCGGCCTGGCGCGGACCGCTCGGCGCCCGCTGGCCGCGCATCCTGGAGCGTCTGGAGCGGCTCCCCGCCGACGGCTATCCCACCGGCTCCCTGCCCTCCGACGCCGCGCACGGCGCCTGGCTGTACCGGGACAACGTCCGTTCCAGACTGCGCCGTCCGCGCCCCGACGCCTACGCCCACGTCCCGGTCCAGCTGATCGTCCCGACCGGCGACCGCTACCTCTCGCAGCGGCTCTACGACGACCTGGAGCAGTGGGCCCCACAGCTGGTGCGGCACACCCTGGAGGGGCAGCACTGGGTGCCGCGCACCCGGCCCGATCAACTGGCCGCGTGGATCGCCGAATTCGTCACGGCCCAGGAAGGCCGCAAGGACGGGGGCGGCGCACCGGCGGCGCGCACACCGGTGGCGAAGGGGCCGTACACGGAGCGCTTCGGCGGCCGCCTGGTGCTGGTGACGGGCGCGGCCGGAGGCATCGGGCGGGCCACGGCGTTCGCCTTCGCGGAGGCGGGCGCCCGGGTCGTCGCGGTCGACCGGGACGCCGAAGGAGCCGCCCGCACGGCCGAGTTGGCCCGGCTGGTCGGGGCGCCCGAGGCGTGGGGCGAGTGCGCCGACGTCGCGGACGAGCAGGCGATGGAGGAGCTGGCCGCCAAGGTCGCCGCGGAGTACGGCGTGGTGGACGTGCTCGTCAACAACGCCGGAATAGGGCTCGCCGGGACGTTCATGGACACCTCGGCCGAGGACTGGCGCCGGGTCCTGGACGTCAACCTGTGGGGCGTCATCCACGGCTGCCGGACCTTCGGCCGCCAGATGGCCGAGCGCGGCCAGGGCGGCCACATCGTCAACACCGCCTCCGCCGCGGCCTTCCAGCCGTCCCGGGCACTGGCCGCCTACAGCACCTCCAAGGCGGCGGTGCTGATGCTCAGCGAGTGCCTGCGCGCCGAACTGGCCGGGCAGGGCATCGGGGTCTCCGCGATCTGCCCGGGCATCGTCAACACCGGCATCACCGGCACCGCCCGGTTCACCGGAGTCTCCGAGGACGAGCAGCAGCGCCGCCGCGCCCGCACGGCCAAGCTGTACGGCCTGCGCAACTACCCGCCGGAGAAGGTGGCCGACGCCGTCCTGCAGGCCGTGCTCCACGACCGGGCCGTGGTGCCGGTGACCCCCGAGGCGCACGGGCTGCGCCTCCTGTCCCGCTTCACCCCGCGGGTGCGCCGTGCACTCGCCCGCATCGAGCCGAAGCTGTAGCGGCAGAACGAGGCAGAACCATGAACTACCGCATAGCCCCCAGAAGAGTCTCCTTCGACTGGCAGGAGACGCCTCTGCACTGGATACCGGACGAGCCCACCGCCACCCACGTGATCAACGTGCTGCACCTGCTGCTGCCCGCGGGAGAGCGGTGGTTCGTCAAGGTCTTCAAGGAGGCCCTCCCGCTCGTCCACGACGAGGAACTGCTCAAGGACGTCAAGGGCTTCATGGGCCAGGAGGCCACGCACAGCGTGCAGCACTCCTACGTCCTGACCCACCTGGCCGAACAGGGCCTGGACACCGGCCCGTACACCCGGCACGTCGACTTCTTCTTCGACGTCCTGCTCGGCGAGAAGCCCCCGCCGTGGATGCCGCTCACCGAGCGCGAGTGGCTGCGCTTCCGGCTCTCGCTGATCGCGGCGGTCGAACAGTTCACGGCGGTGCTGGGCGACTGGGTGCTGCGGGCGGAGGAGCTCGACCGGGCCGACCCGGACCCGGTGATGCTCGACCTGCTGCGCTGGCACGGCGCCGAGGAGGTCGAACACCGGTCGGTGGCCTTCGACATGTTCGAGCACTGCGGCGGCGACGGCAACGCCCGCTACGCCCGCAGGCTCCTGGGCATGGCGGCCACCGCCCCCGTGCTCCTGTACCTGTGGGCCTGGGGCACGCGCTACCTCGTCCGGCACGACCCCGTGCTTGCGGGCCGACTGCGCTACTCGCTGCGCGAGCACAACAAGGCCGTGGCCAAGGGCCTTCTGCCGTCCTGGCGCGAGCTGGGCCGGGCCGTGCCCCGCTACTGCCGGCGGTCGTACCATCCCTCGCAGGAGGGGTCGCTGCGCAGGGCCGTCGACTACCTGGCGACCTCCCCCGCGGCCCGGACCGCCGCGGGCGCCCTGGGCCGGGCAGCCCTTTCGTGAGGAGCAACACCCTTGACCGAGCACCCTGACGAGACCGCACGGCACCGGCAGGCCGTGCGGCCCGGACCGGCCGCCACCGAGTACCGGATCGAGGACCTGGCCCACCACAGCGGCGCCACGGTCCGCACGATCCGCGCCTACCAGGACCGCGGACTGCTGCCGAAGCCGGAGCGGCGCGGCCGGGCCAACGTCTACGGCGAAGGCCACCTGAACCGGCTCCGCCAGATCGCCGGTCTCCTGGAGCGCGGCTACACCCTGGCCAGCATCAAGGAGTTGCTGGAGGCCTGGGACGCGGGCCGCGGGCTCGGCGGGATCCTCGGACTCGTGGCGGAGGTCGACGGACCGTGGTCCGACGAGAAGGCCGGCCGGATCACGCGCGCGGAGCTGAACGAGCGGTTCGGCGGGGCGCACGACGACGAGGCAGTGGCCGAAGCGGTGGACCTCGGTGTCCTGGAGCGGCTGCCGGACACCCCGGACGTCTTCCTCGTCCCCAGCCCCCAGGAGCTGGCCGTCGCCGCCGAACTGCATGCGGCGGGGGTGCCGCTGCCCGCCATCTCCGGGCACCTCCGCGAACTGCGCACCCAGGTCGAGCACATCGCCGGCCGCTTCCTCGACTTCACCACCGAGCACGTCTTCGGGCAGTACCTCGGCCACCCGCCCTCCGACGAGGAGGCCGCCGAGGCCGCCACCCTGGTGCGGCGGCTGCGCCCGCTCGCCCAGCAGACCGTCGACGCCGAACTGGCCCGCGCCATGCGGACCCTGGCCACCCAGTACCTCCGCCACCACCTGGACGAGACGGCGACGGATGCGGCGGATGGGATGGATGCGGCGACGGATGCGCCGCCGACAGCCCCGGCCGGGCGCCCCCCTCAGACCGCCCCGGCCGCCCCGGCAGCCGCCCCCTCCCCCTCCGCCCCCGGTCCCGTCGTGGAACCGGTGCGGCTCCCCTGCCGCACTGTCCACGCCGTGCGGGCCCTGGTCGGGCCGGAACCGGAGCGCACCGAGGCGTTCATAGCCGCCGCCGCGGAGCGCGAGGTGCAGGCCCGCACCATGGACGCACTGGCCGACCGCAGTTGAGGCGGTGCCGGGTCAGCAGTCCGGCAGCCAGTTGCCGTGGAAGCCGTGCGGCACGCGCTGCGGCAGGTGCACGGTGGCCACGGGCGGTGCGCCGACGTCGTCGGCGTCGAGTATGACGAGGTCGCTCGTGTCGGTGGCGGCATCGTGCACATACATCAGCAGCCATCCCGGCCCGCCGGGCCGGTCGTCCGCAGGCGCGAACGCCGCCTCGGAGGGCGTGCGGCCGGGACCGAACGCATGCCGCGCAACCGCCCCCGTGAGCAGGTCGTAGCGCAGCAGCTCACTCGGCACGGCCTCGACTTCGGGCACCGCGGCGACGGTGGCATGGCCGTACCGCGCGGCAAGTCCGGCCAGCCGGTCGTCGATGCGGGGGAACTCCACGGGCCGGTCGTCCAGTTGCTCCTCGGTCACCGTGCCGCGGGTCAGGTCGGCCGTCCAGCGCCACAGCGCCGGGGCGGCAGCCCCGAGCCCGGCGGTTCCGAAGTGCGGGTAGCGAACCACGTGGAGCACGATCCGCTCGCCGTCGGCATCGCTCTCGTCATGGGCGTTGAGCGCGTGGAAGACATAGCAGGGATCGATCGGCAGCCAGCGGATCTCCCCGTGCGGATCGTCACGGCGCAGCACGCCCAGCCGCGCCCCGTAGCCGGGATCCCAGACGTAGGGCAGTCCGCTGCCCGCCTTCGAGGCGCGGTCGCGGTCGAGGACGACGGGCAGATCCATGAAGACGACATGGCGGGCGGTGAGATGGAAGTCGTGCATCATCGTGGGCGCGGACACGTCGACGGGCCGACTGACGGTCAACTCGCCTTGGGCATCGGCACGGTGATAGGTCAGGTAGGGCGGCTCAAGCCCGCCGTACCCGAAGAAGTGCAGCTCGCCGGTGTCGGGACAGGTCTTGGGGTGGGCGGTCATCGGGGTGTTCAGCCGCCCGCCGAAATCGTGCGGGCCGACGGTCCCCAGCTCCTGCCCCGGCCTGAAGTCCAGTTCGTAGGGGAAGGACGACTCGACCAGGGCCAGCGTGCGCCCCGCATGCCGCACCACATGGGTGTTGGCGCGCCCTGCCGCGAGATCGCGGCGTCCGTTCTCGTCGCGCATGGGGGCACCGTGGGTGAAGCTCGACGTGCGGACCCAGCGGTTGCGGTAGGAGGTGGCGCGGCCGCCCTCCAGGCGGACCCCGTGGACCATGCCGTCGCCGAAGAACCAGTGGGCGGAGGCCGCCTCGTTCGGATTGGGGCCGTTGCGCACGTACCAGCCGGTGAGCCCGGGCGGGATCGCTCCGGTGACCGGGAGGTCGTGGGCGGTCAGTTCTCTGCTCACCGGGGCGAAGTTCCCGGCAAGGTGTGCGGGTGCGGTCGTCATGGTGCGGACCTCCTGGGAGTTCTGCGGAGTCGCGTGCATGGTCGGCGAGCGGTCATTGCGACGGCGGTCGCGGTGGTCGTGGGGGTCGCGGGGGCGAACTTCCCTGCTACAGCGCCGCCTTGGTGGCCCGGACCCGCGCTCGGACTCGCTCAGGGTATCGAGCGGTGAACAGAGCAGGCAGGACGAAGCCGACGACCTGGACCGGGACGGAGACGACACTGCCGAGCCCTGCGGCGGTGACGGCGGCCATCGCCACGGCCGTCAGCGTGAAGGCGGCGGCCCAGACGGCGGTGATCACCACGTTGATCCGGCGGAACACCGGGTGGTCCCAGATCTCGGGCGGGGTCTGGCGCTTGGCTATGCCGGTGGTGAAGGGCCTGCCGACGGCGAGCGTGGCCCAGGCGGTGAGGGCGAGCCAGCCGAACGACATGGCTCCGCCGTAGTGCCGCAGGCCGCTGTGCGGGAGGGAGAAGGCCAGGGCTGTCAGCGCGACGAAGTACACGATCGTGCTGTGCTCCAGGATCAGCGAGTCCGCCGCTGTCCCCCCGCGGCGTTGCGCGACCAGCAGTGCCGCACCGACGACGAGCGCTGCGGCAGCAGCCCACTGCCAGCCCGCCACGGACACGGCAGCGAACGCGATCCAGGGAATGAAGCCGCGCAGATAGTTCAGGAAATTCACGAGAGGTCCCCCCAGAAGAAAGCCGATGGAACGGCGCCGCGCTCACGCTCGGACCGCACCGTCGACACTCCAACTTCGACATGTCAAAAGTAGAAGGTCCAGCCTTGACGTGTCAAGACTGGAATGTAGGCTGGGGTCATGAGCCTGAGACACGCGATGCTGGGCCTGCTCGCGGAACGCCCCGCCAGCGGATACGACCTGATGAAGCGGTTCGAGACCTCGCTCACCAACGTCTGGCCCGCCACCCAGAGCCAGGTGTACGGCGAGCTGGGCAAGCTCGCGAAGGCCGGGCTGCTGGAGGTCTCGGCGGAGGGCCCCCGCGGCCGCAAGGAGTACGCGATCACCGCGGAGGGCCGCGCCGAGCTGCGCCACTGGCTGGCCGAGACCCGGCCGGAGCGGTCGCACCGCAACGAGGCGCTGCTGCGGGTCTTCTTCCTCGACCTGCTCACGCCGCTGGAGGCCGTCACCTATCTCGCCACCGAGGCCGAGCGCGCCGCCGCGCTGCGCGCCGAGCTCGAGCAGGTGGGGGAGAAGGTCGACTGGGACGACGGCCCGCTGTCCGTCAACGGCCGCCTGGCCCTGGAGTACGGCCTCCGCCTCCGCGCCATGCAGGAGGAGTGGGCCCGGTGGGCGGTCGAGCAGCTCGGCGGGGCGGGAGCGGCCGAGGCCGAGGCCGGAAAAAGCTGAGGTCACTGGCCCTCGACAGGGCTCCTGCGGCAAGATCCACCGACATGGACCACAGCGCCGGCCTGCCGCCGTTCCCCAGCACCGAAGCCGCCGTCACGGCCCTCCGCGAGACCGCGGACCGGTACGGCCGCGAGTTCCTCGTGGAACACGCCGTCGGCGCCGACCAGTCCGCACGCCGCAGCGCAGCGGGCGCGTTCGCGGTCACCGACGAGGACGGCTCGCTGCCGCACGAGGCCCTGATCGAGCTGCCCGGGAGCCCGGAGATCGAGATCCAGGTCTTCTCCGAGGGCGACAGCCACATCACCGTGGAGGGCATCACGTTCCACGACGTCCCCACCGCGCACGCCCCGGCGTTCCTGGACGCCGTCCTGGCGCGCCGCGCCCGGGTGAAGACCACCTGGTATCCGCCCTTCGCCCGGCTCATCGTGTCCCTGCCCGGCGACATCACCTACAAGGAAGTCGTCACCATGGCGCACGGCGGCGGCATGACGCCCTGGCTCAGCGGCATCATCCGCTGAACCGGGCCGGAACCGGCGGGGTTCACAGCCCGGGAGCGCCCCACACCGGGAACCACCGGGCCAGGTCCTGCTCGATGCGGAGGTCGTTCTCCAGCAGTGCCCGCACCTGGAGTTCCAGGGCGTTGTCCCGCTTGTCCCCGCCGCCCGCCGCGGGCGCGAAGGGGTAGAAGGTGCCGCGCTTGTAGAGGTAGACGAGCGCGAGGGACCGCTGTCCGGCGTCCCGGAACCCCATCAGCGAGCAGAGCAGCTGCGGCCCGAACCCGCCTTCCTGCAACAGGGTGTTGACCGCGTGCAGGTCGTTGACCAGCGCCGCGGGATCGTCGACCGGCCGACGCGCGAGCAGCCAGGTGTAGCCGTAGCCGTCCGAGCCGAACTCCACGGGCGCCCCGCCCCGTTCGGCGTCGGCGTCGGCATCCAGCAAGGCCCGTACGTCCTGCTGGAGCCGGGCGAACGCCCCGCCCTCCACACTCGCGAAGCAGACCGAGCCCAGCCCGGTCGGCGTGAAACCGGCGCCCGCCTGGAGGGTGACGGCGGCGGAGGGCAGGCCGAAGAGCTGGTCGAGGTCCGGGCGGACCGGCTTGCTGCGGCCGAGGATGACGTCCAGAAGACCCACGGATCAGAACTCCTTTTCAGCCCGAACCCTTTTCAGCCGGAACCCTTGCCGGCCGGAACGCTTGTCAGCCACGCCCGAGCTCCGCCGAGATCCGGCCGAGCTGCTCCAGCCGCTGTTCCAGCGTCGGGTGGGAGGACAACAGCCTGCCCAGGCTGTCCTTGGAGAATGCGGGCGCGAAGTAGAAGGCGTTGAACGGCTCGGCCTGCCGCAGGTCGCGCGTGGGGATCCGGGCCATCTGCCCGGTGACCTTGGTGAGCGCGGAGGCCAGCGCCGAGGGCCGGCCCGTCAGCAGTGCGGCGGCGCGGTCGGCGGACAGTTCGCGGTAGCGGGAGAGCATCCGGGTGAGCAGAAAACTGATCGCATAGACGACGGCGCTGACGAGCGGGATCAGCACCATGACGATCGCGGTGTTGCTGTCGCGGCCGCCGACCCGGCGGAAGCCGCCCCACAGCCCGATCCGGGTGATGAGCCCGGCCAGCACGCCCAGGAACGAGGCGATGGTCATCACCGCCACGTCGCGGTGGGCCACGTGGGAGAGCTCGTGCGCCAGCACGCCCTCCAGTTCCTCCGGCTCCAGCCTGCGCAGCAGTCCCGTCGTCGCGCACACCACCGAGCTCTTCCGGCTGCGGCCGGTGGCGAAGGCGTTCGGCACGTCGCTGTCGGCGATCGCCACCCGCGGCTTGGGCATGTCCGCGAGCGCGCACAACCGGTCGACGGCGCCGTGCAGTTCGGGCGCCTGCTCCGGGGTGACCTCGCGGGCCCCCATGCCGAAGGCCGCGATGCGGTCGCTGAACCAGAACTGCGCCACGAACAGGCCGCCCGCGAGGATCAGGACCATCGGCCAGGCCCCGCGCAGCAGCACCACCAGCACACCGACGAAGACGACGTAGAGCAGCCCGATGAAGAACATCGTGCTCACCATGCGGGTGGCCAGCCCCCGGTCGGGAGCGAAGCGAGTGCCTTGCATGGGGAACCTCCAAGGCTCTGCGAACCGTGCCCCCAGTAGGTGCCTCTGCCCCGATTCTCCCTCGCGGCGCCTGTTCCCGGCGTAAAGCCGGGGCCAAGTGCTGTGCAGCTCCCCGCGCCCCTTCCGGGGCGCGGGTCCGCTCAGAGTCCTGCGAGGCCCTCCGTCGCGATCTTCTCGAAGACCGCGACGTCGGACTCGAAGATCGAATCGGCGATCGGCCAGTGCAGCACGATCTCGTCGATGCCCAGCTCCGCATAGCGGCCCGCGAAGTCGGTGAACGCGTCGAAGGACTCCAGCGGCCGTTCCGGGGCGAAGCCCGTCAGCAGCACCTTGTGCATGCCGGAGACGTCCCGGCCGGCCCGGTCGCAGGCCTCGCCGAGCCGCTCGATCTGTCCGGCGACCGCGGCCCGGGACTGCTCCGGGGTGCCCGTCTCGGCGATCTTCGGGTCGCCCGTGGTCACCCAGGCCTGCCCGTACCGCGCGGCGAGGCGCATGCCGCGCGGGCCCGTGGCCGCGACGGCGAAGGGGAGCCGGGGGCGCTGCACGCAGCCGGGGATGTTGCGGACCTCGGTCGCGGAGTAGTGCTCGCCCTTGTACGAGACGACGTCCTCGGTGAGCAGGCGGTCCAGCAGCGGGACGAACTCGGCGAAGCGGTCGGCGCGCTCGCGCGGCGTCCACGGCTGCTGCCCCTCCTCGATCAGCGCCGTGGCGTCGAAGCCGGAGCCCCCGGCGCCGATGCCCAGCGTGATCCGGCCTCCGGAGATGTCGTCCAGGGAGATGAGCTCCTTGGCGAGCGTGACCGGGTGACGGAAGTTGGGGGAGGTCACCAGGGTGCCGAGCCGCAGCCGGGAGGTGACGGCCGCCGCGGCCGTCAGCGTCGGTATCGCGCCGAACCACGGGCCGTCCCGGAAGCTGCGCCAGGACAGGTGGTCGTAGGTGTAAGCGGTGTGGAAGCCCAGCTCCTCGGCACGCTGCCAGGAGGCACGGCCGCCCTCGGACCAGCGGCGGTCGGGAAGGATCACGGTGCTCAGTCGCATGACACCGAGCCTAAGGGCAGGGTCCGACACCCGGCCCCCGGAGCGCGGCCGGTGCCAGCCGGATATGACGGGTGCGTATGGCGAGTGCGTGTGGCGGCCGGCTGCCCGGGGAAGGCACCCGGCGCCATCATGTCCGTACCCGTACGCGCCCGACCAACGTCTGTGCGCCCGCGTCCGCCCCGTGACCGAGAATGGGACCGTGACTTCAGCTACCGAGCAGCCCGAGACGCCGGCCGCGCGCCGGAGACCAGCCACCGTCACTCCGAGGCTGATCGCCACCGACCTCGACGGCACGCTGCTGCACGACGACAAGACGGTGTCCGACCGCACCGTCGCGGCCCTGGCCGCCGCCGAGGAGGCGGGCGTCGAGGTCTTCTTCGTCACGGGTCGCCCGGCCCGCTGGATGGATGTGGTCAGCGAGCACGTGCACGGCCACGGCCTGGCGATATGCGCCAACGGGGCCGTGGTCGTCGACCTCCACGACGGCGGCCGTCTCCTGGAGGTCCGCCCGCTGGAGACGACCGCAGCGCTCGCGGTCGTACAGGCCGTGCGGGCCGCGGCCCCCGGTGCCTCGTTCGCCGTCGAGTGCACCACCGGTCTCCACTACGAGCCGCACTACCCGCCGTTCCAGCTCGACTCCGCCAGGGTCGTCCCCTCCGCCGAGGCGCTGCTGACCGGTGGCGACGGCCGGCCGGACCCCATCATCAAGCTGCTCGCCTTCCACCCGGTGCTCACCCCCGACGAGTTCCTCGCCCTGGCCCGCACGGCGGCCGGCGACCACGGCTGCGTCACCCGCTCCAGCCCGACCGCCCTGCTGGAGATCAGTGGTGCGGGTGTGAGCAAGGCCAGCACGCTGGCCCGCTGCTGTGCCGAGCGCGGCATCTCCCCGGAGGAGGTCGTCGCGTTCGGGGATATGCCGAACGACCTGGAGATGCTCACCTGGGCGGGCACGTCCTACGCCATGGCGAACGCGCACCCCGAGGTGCTGGCCGCCTGCACGAACCGCACGGCGGCCAACACCGAGGACGGAGTCGCCCTCGTCATCGAGCAGTTGCTGCACGGTCTGACGGAACACGTGAGCTGACGCAACACGCAAGCCGACGGGACACGCGCGCGTACGCCGCGCATCGCCCGAGCGGCATCACACGTGCACCCCGCGGGAGCGCAGCCACTCCAACGGTTCGACCGCAGAGCCGAATTCGGGTGTCGTGCGGATCTCGAAGTGCAGGTGCGGGCCGGTGGAGTTGCCGGTGGTCCCGGAGAGCCCGATCCACTCGCCCGCGCGCACCCGGTGCCCGGGCGAGACGAACACCGCGGACAGGTGGGCGTACTGGGAGTACCAGCCGTTGTCGTGCCGGACCACCAGGCTCATGCCGAACGCCCCGCCGCACCCGGCCGCCACCACCGTGCCGGCGCCGACCGCACGCACCGGTGTGCCGATGGGGACGGCGAAGTCCTGACCGGTGTGCCCGCCCTGCCAGTTGGCGCCCGTGCCGCCGAACCCGGCCGACAGCTCGTAGGAGACCACCGGTCGCGTCCAGCCGCTCGGCGAGATCTCCGCACCCGGCCGGCCGGCGTCCGGATCCTCCACGCCGCCCTGGACAGAGGAACGGTCCATCGGCACGCAGCTGCCGGTGCGGACGGCGCTCTCCGCCATGCCGTCCAGTTCGCTGCGCGCGTTCGCCAGCCGGTCCTCCGCCGCACGCTTCTCCTCGCCCAGCCGCCCGGCGTCGGCCTCGAGCGCACGCCAGGAGGCGGCGGACGTCTCCTCCTGGGCCGCCAGGGAACGGCTCCGGTCGTCCGCCTCGGTCAGCATCCGCGCCAGCAGAGTGCGCCGGCCGGTCTCGGTCGACTGGACGTCCAGCAGTTCGAAGGGATCCTCGGCCACAGCGGCACCGGCCGGGACGGTGAAGCCTCCGGTGCGGTACTGCGCACGGGCCAGGGCACCGGCGTCGTCGTGCAACGCGCCTGCCACGATCCGTTGTCCACGCAGCAACTGGGCCGCTTTGTCGGCCTGCAGGCGTTGTTCCTGCGCCGCACGCACCCCGCGCTCGTACCGCAGCCGCGCCCGGCCCGCCTCCTGGGTCAGCCGGAACACCTCGGAGCCGAGGTGCGGCACCCGCGCCGCAGCCCCGTGGGCGGCGGACGGCCCCGAGCCGAACAGCGGGGCGGCCACCACGCACAGGGAGCACAGGGCGGCTCCCCCGCGATACACACGATGACGGTGTCGCATGGACGCGATCTTGTCCCGCACCCCGCCCGCGCGCCCCCGCAGAGGACCGTTCGGAGGACAAGCGTGCGGCCGACCGGGGACGCGCCGCGCAAACCCCGGCAGCCGCGCCGCAGCAGCGCTACAGCGGCGCCTCCCACGTCACGCGGGTTCCTCCGCCGTCCTCCCCGATCCCGGGCCCGTACGCGCTGGAGCCGCCCAGCGACTCCGCCCGTTTGGCCAGGTTGCGCAGTCCGCTGCGGCGGCCGCTCTCCGGGATGCCGATCCCGTCGTCGGCCACGGTCAGCCGTACCGCCTCCCGGCCGTCCGGCAGCCTGGCGGTGACGTCGACGACGATGTCGATCCTGGTGGCCTGCGCGTGCCGGAAGGCGTTGGACAGCGCCTCGCGCAGGGCGGCGATGAGGTTCTTGCCGGTGCGCTCGCCGACCTTGGAGTCGACCGGGCCGATGAAGTTCACGGAGGGGTGGAAGCCGAGCGGCACGGCCGCCGTGCCGGTCTCCCGCAACACGCGCGTGCGCAGCCCCGCGGGCGCCTCGGTCGGCCCCTGCTGGAGCGCGAAGATGGCCGTACGGATCTCCTGGATCGTCACGTCCAGCTCGTCCACCGCCTGGCCGACCTTCTCGTGCACGTCCGGCTCGGCCGCCTTGCGCTGCGCGCTCTCCAACAGCAGTCCGGTGGCGAACAGCCGCTGGATGACGAGGTCGTGCAGATCCCGTGCGATGCGGTCGCGGTCCTCGTAGACGGCCAGCCGCTCGCGGTCGCGCTGCGCCTCAGCGAGGACGAGCGCGAGAGCGGCCTGTGCGGCGAACTGGGCGGCCAGTCTGCGCTCGGCAGGGGTGTACTTGCGGGCGCCTCGGCGCCGCGGCGTGGCGAGCGTGCCGAGCACGCGGTCGCCGCTCTTGAGCGGCAGCAGCATGCTCGGGCCGAAGCGCGGTGCGACCGCCGTGATCATGCGCGGGTCGGTGGCGGAGTCGTCGATGAACACGGGCTCCCCGGCGAGCAGTTGCCCCACGACCGGGCTGTGCGGCGGTATCACCGTCCCCAGCAGTCCGGCCGGGTCCTCCGCGGAGACCGCCACCATCTCCAGGCCGCCGTCGTCGTCCGGCAGCAGCACGATGCCCGCATCCGAATCGGCGAGCCTGCGCGCCTGTTCGGCCACGACGGCCAGGGCGTCCTCCGCGTCGCTGCCGGACAGCAGAGCCGTGGTCACTGCAACGGAACCGTCGATCCAGCGCATCCGCTGCCGACTCTCGTCGTGCACGCGCGCGTTGCCGATCGCGATGCCGGCCTCGGTGGCAAGAATCTTCACCATGTTCAGATCGGCGATGCTGAACTCCCCGCCGCTGCGCTTCTCGGTGAGGTACAGGTTGCCGAAGATCTCGCCCTCGACCCGGATCGGTACGCCCAGGAAAGTGCGCATCGGCGGGTGGTGGGGCGGAAAGCCGGCGGACCGCGGGTCGGAGGACAGGTCGGAGAGCATGACCGGGGCGGGCTGGTGGATCAGCGCGCCCAGCAGTCCGCGGTGACCGTCCGGCAGGGCGCCGATGCGCTCGCGCTGTTCCCGGGTGACCCCGTGGGTGATGAAGTCCGCGAGGCCCTCGCCGGTGGAGTCGATGACGCCGATGGCGGCGTAGCGCGCATCGGCCAGTTCGGCTGCCGTCTCGGCGATGCGGTCGAGCGTGCTGTGCAGTTCCAGCCCGGTGCCGACGGACCGCATGGCCTCCAGCAGCTGCGGGACGCGCGCGGTGAGTTCCGTCGACATGCCCTGCAGGCTGCGGGTGGCCTCCGTGGCAATGGCCAGCGGATCCATCACGCCCTGAGGGGCCGAGGAGTCCTGCGGGTCGGAGGAGTGCACCGTGGCTGCCATGCCACGAGACTAATAAGTACCTTTTGCCATGGAAAGCGGCCGATGGGTGGTGTCCGTCGCGTCGGACGCCCCGGATGTCACCGACGCCCCCAGCGCGTCCGCCGCCCGTTCCCGCTCCAGCATCCGGCGGAACGGCCCCTCGGCAGCGGCCAGCTCACCGTACGAGCCCCGCTGCACCGTCCGCCCCTGCTCCAGGACGACGACCTCGTCCACCGCCTCCAGCCCCGCCAGCCGGTGCGTGATCAGGACGGTCGTCCGGCCCTCCGTGGCCGCCAGCAGATCCGCGGTCAGCGCGTCGGCAGTGGCCAGGTCGAGGTGTTCCGCGGGCTCGTCCAGGACCAGGACGGGGAAGTCCGCGAGCAGCGCCCGGGCCAGCGCGAGCCGTTGCCGCTGGCCGCCGGACAGCCGCGCACCCTGTTCGCCGACGAGCGTGTCCAGCCCGCGCGGAAGACCGTCCACCCACTCCAGCAGGCGCGCCGCCCGCAGTGCTGCGCGCAGTTCGCCGTCCTCTGCGTCCCTGCGTGCGAGCCGCAGGTTCTCCCGCAGGGAACTGTCGAAGATGTGGGCGTCCTGCGCGCACAGGCCCACCAGCCGCCGCACCGCGTCGCCGTCCATGCGGGCCGCCTCACGGCCGTCCAGCGTGTACGTACCGGCCTCCGCATCCAGGAAGCGCAACAGCACTTGCGCCAGGGTGGACTTGCCCGCTCCGGACCGGCCCACCACGGCCACCCGGCGGCCGGCCGTCAGCTCCAGCGCGAAGCCGTCGAGCGCAGGAGCGGACTGTCCCTGGTGCCGCACCGTCAGATCCGTCAGCCGCACCGGGAACGGCGACTGCGGCGCCGGCTCCGTGCCGTCCTGCACCGGCTCGGGCGCGTCCAGCACCTCGTGCACCCGCTCCGCGGAGCGCCGCACCCGCTGCCGGTACTGCACCGCGAGCGGCAGCCCCGCCACGGCCTCGAACGCGGCCAGCGGGGTGAGCACCACCACCGCCAGCCACACCCCGCCGAGGCGGCCGTCGTGCACCGCCTGGACACCCGCCCAGGCGGCAGCGGCCACCGTCGCGCCACAGGCCAGCGCCGACAGGCCGGAGCCCAGCGCGGTGGCCGCAGCGGCGCGGCGGGCGATACGGGTGAGCGTGCTGTCGACACGGTCCAGCCGTTCCAGCCGCGCGGGCAGAGCACCCGCAACCGTCAACTCGGCCGTACCGGACAGCACGTCGACCACCTGGGTGGACAACTCACCGCGCGCAGGCGCCAGCTGCCGCTCGGCACGCCGGGCGACCGCACCCGACAGCGCCGGAACGGCGACTCCCGCGACCAGCAGCCCCGCAGCGAGCACCGCACCCGCCTCCGGGAGCAGCCACGCGGTGAAGCCCACCGAGGCCGCCCCGGCGACGACGGCGGAGCCGAGCGGCAGCAGCCAGCGCAGGAAGTAGTCCTGCAGGGCGTCCACATCGGCCACCAGACGGGACAGCAGGTCACCGCGCCGCGTCTCGCGCAGACCCGCGGGGGCCAGACGCTCCAGCCGTGCGTAGACCGCGACGCGCAGGCCCGACAGGATGCGGAGCACCGCGTCGTGCGAGACCAGGCGCTCGGCGTAGCGGAAGACGGAACGGCCGATGCCGAACGTACGGGTCGCGGTGACGGCCACCATCAGGTACAACACCGGGGGCTGCTGGGAGGCCCGGGAGATCAGCCAGCCGCTGACCGCCATCAGGCCGATGGCGCTGCCCAGGGCCAGCGTGCCGAGGAGGAGGGCGAGGGACAGGCGGTTGCGGTACGGCCTGCCCGCGGCCCGGACCCGGGCCAGGGGGTTCGCGCTCCGCCCGGGGTTCCGTGTCTCCGCACGGCCGTCCGCGCGCCCGTCGACGGGACCGGAGGGCTCGGCAGCAGCACGGTGCTCCTCCACACGGGCGGAGGAACGCACGGGCGCGGTCCCCGGCGCGATGCGGATCACCCGGTCCGCCACCGCGAGCAGCGCCGGGCGGTGCACGACCAGGATCACGGTGCGGCCCGCCGCCAGCCGGCGCACCGCGTCCACCACCGCCGCCTCGTGCTCCCCGTCGAGGGCCGCGGTCGGCTCGTCGAGCAGCAGGACCGGCCGGTCGGCCAGGAACGCCCGGGCCAGCGCGATGCGTTGGCGCTGCCCGGCGGAGAGGCCCGCGCCGTCCTCGCCGAGCCGGGTGTCAGTGCCGTCGGGCAGCATGGAGACGAAGTCGAGCGCACCGGCTTCGCGCAGTGCGTGCTGCACCTGCGCGTCCGTGGCGCCGGGCCTGGCCAGCCGTACGTTCTCGGCGACGGTCCCGGCGAAGAGATGCGGCCGTTGCGGGACCCAGGCCACCTGGTTCCGCCAGCTTTCGGGGGAGAGCGATGCCAGATCCGTACCGCCGACGAGGATCCGCCCGCTCGTGGGCCGGGCGAGGCCCAGCAGCACGTTCAGCAGCGTCGACTTGCCGGCGCCGCTCGGCCCGACGAGCGCCACCGTCTCCCCGGGCCGCACCTCGAACGAGGCGCCGTCCAGGGCGGGTTCGGCCCGGCCCGGGTAGCGGACCACGAGCCGCTCCACGGTCAGCGCCGCCGTGCGCGCGTCCGGGGCCGGGAGCGTGCCGGCCGCGGCCGGCTCGGTCTCCAGCACCGCGAAGACCTGGTCGGCGGCCGCCAGGCCCTCGGCGGCCGCGTGGTACTGCGCGCCGACCTGGCGCAGCGGCAGATAGGCCTCGGGCGCCAGCACGAGGACCATCAGGCCGGTGCGGAGGTCGAGTTCGCCGTCGACGAGCCGCATGCCGATCCCGACGGCGACGAGCGCGACCGACAGGGTGGAGAGCAGCTCCAGGGCGAAGGAGGAGAGGAAGGCGATGCGCAGCGTCCGCAGCGTGGCCCGCCGGTAGTCGGCGGTGATCGTCCGGATCGACTCGGCCTGCGCCTTGGCGCGGCCGAAGACCTTGAGCGTCGGCAGCCCGGCGACGACATCGAGGAAGTGCCCGGAGAGCCGGGAGAGCAGGCGCCACTGCCGGTCCATGCGCGACTGGGTGGCCCAGCCGATGAGCGCCATGAAGAGGGGGATGAGCGGCAGCGTGAGGACGATGACGAGCGCCGAGATCCAGTCGGCGGAGACGATACGTGCCAGCACGGCGACCGGCACCACGACCGCGAGCCCCAACTGCGGCAGGTAGCGGGCGAAGTAGGCGTCGAGCGCGTCCACTCCGCGCGTGGCCAGGCTGGTCAGTTCGCCGGTGTCCGGCGCGTCCGGGCCGAGCCGGGTGGCCCGGTCCAGCAGCCGCCTGCGCAGTTCGGACTTCACGGCCGCGCTCGCGCGGTGCGCGGTCAGTTCGGTGAGCCAGGACACCACGGCCCGCCCCGCCCCCGCGGCCGCCAGCAGGCCCAGCGGCACGGCCAGTTGCCCGGCCGTGCGCCCGTGCTGGAACGCCCCGGTCACCACGTCGGCGATGAACATCGCCTGCGCGACGACCAGGCCCGCGCCCGCGAGGCCGAGCAGGACGGAGGCGGCCAGGAAGCCGCGGGTCGCGGTGGCGTACCGCAGCAGCCGGGGGTCGACGGGCTTCATCGTGGCGTCTCCTGGGGTCCTGGCCGGTGCCCGGGCCCGGCGGCCCGGTCCGGCGTACGGGTCCGGTGCCCTAGTGGGCGGCGGGGATGTGCTGGGTGCCGATCCGCTTGCGGAACACCCAGTACGTCCAGGCCTGGTAGGCGAGGATCACGGGGGTCATGAAGCCCGCGACCCACGTCATGATCCGCAGCGTGTACGGGCTGGAGGCGGCGTCGGCGACGGTCAGGCTCCACTCCGGGTTCGTGGAGGAGGGCATGACGTCCGGGAAGAGCGCCAGGAAGACCAGCGCGAAGGCGGCGGCGACGGCCAGCCCGGACAGGGTGAACGCCCAGCCCTCCCGGCCCAGCCGGTTCATCACCAGCGCGCCGGCCAGCCCGGCCACGGCGACGATCAGCGCCACCAGGCTGCGTCCGTTGCCGGAGTCCGCCTGCGTCCAGCCCAGGAAGGCCGCGGCGAGGGCGGCGGCGCCCAGTCCGTACCGGGCGGCGTGGGCCCGGGCGCGGTGGCGGATGTCGCCGGTCGTCTTGAGCGCGGCGAACACCGCGCCGTGGAAGGTGAAGAGCACCAGCGTGAACAGGCCGCCGAGCAGTGCGTAGGGGCTCAGCAGGTCGAGCACGGAGCCGGTGAAGTTCTTGTCCGGCCCGATGGGAACCCCGCGCACGATGTTCGCGAAGGCGGCGCCCCACAGGAAGGCGGGCAGCAACGAGCACCAGAAGATGGCGTGTTCCCAGTTGCGCTGCCAGCGCTCCTCGGGCCGCTTGTGTCGGTACTCGAAGGCCACGCCGCGCACGATCACGCAGACCAGGACCAGCAGGAGGGGCAGGTAGAAGCCGCTGAAGAGGGTCGCGTACCAGTCGGGGAAGGCGGCGAAGGTGGCACCGGCCGCGGTGATCAGCCAGACCTCGTTGCCGTCCCAGACCGGGCCGATCGTGTTGATCAGCACCCGGCGCTCGGTGCGGTCCCGGGCGAGCGTCTTCGTCAGCACACCGATGCCGAAGTCGAAGCCCTCGAGGAAGAAGTAGCCGGTCCACAGGACGGCGATCAGCAGGAACCAGAAGTCGTGGAGGTGCATGGGGTGTCTCCGTTCCGCGGTCCGCGAGCGGCGGTCAGTACGCGAAGGTCATCGGCTTGTCGGCGTCCTCGCGCTCCGTGCCGGAGCCCGTCCCGCCGCCGGAGGGCAGCCGCAGCCGGGGATCCTCGGCCGGCGGCTTCTCGTCGGTGTCCGGCCCGGCCTTGGCGTACTTCACGAGCAGCTTGACCTCGACGACCGCGAGCACGCCGTAGAGCAGGGTGAACACGATGATGGAGGTGAGGACTTCGCCCTGGCTCACCCCGGGGGAGACCGCCTTCGCGGTCTTCATCAGCCCGTAGACGGCCCAGGGCTGGCGGCCCATCTCGGTGAAGATCCAGCCGAAGGAGTTGGCGATCAGCGGGAACCCCATGGTGAGGACGCCGACGCGCCAGGACCACTTGGTCAGGAAGGGGCTCATCTCCCGGGTCCTCGTGAGCATCAGCCGCGGGACCTCGTTCTCGCCGGTGCGGAACTCGGGTGCCAGCCACAGCTTCTTGCGCGTCGTCCACAGTCCGATCAGGCCGGCGACGAAGGACGTCATGCCGAAGCCGATCATCAGGCGGAAGCCCCAGAAGGTCATGAAGATGCTGGGGATGTAGTCGTCCGGCTTGCCGCCGTAGCGTGCGGCCTCCTGCGCGGCGACGTCGTTGATGCCGGGGACGGCCTCGGAGAAGTTGCTGTGGGCGAGGAAGGAGAGTATTCCGGGGATCTCGATCTCGACGCTGTTGTGCCCCTTGGTGACGTCGCCGACCGCGAACACCGAGAAGGGCGCGGGCGCCTGGGTGTCCCACAGGGCCTCGGCGGCGGCCATCTTCATGGGCTGCTGCTCGAACATCACCTTGCCGAGGCTGTCGCCGCTGATGGCCGTGCCGAGGCCGGCGATGACGGCGATCACGAGTCCGACGCGCAGCGAGGCCCGCATCGCACCGATCTGGTGGCGCTGCTTCTCGCCGAGTTCCTCGCCGTTGATCTGCTTGCGCTTGGCCCGCCACAGGTGGAAGGACGCGATGCCGACCACGAAGGCGGCGCCGGTGAGGAAGGCGGCGGTGAGGGTGTGGAAGACGACGACGAGGGTGGTGTTCTGGGTCAGGACGGCCCAGATGTCGGTGAGGTGCGCCCTGCCGGTGTTCTTGTCGATGGAGTAGCCGGTGGGGTGCTGCATCCAGGAGTTGGCGGCCAGGATGAAGTACGAGGAGAGCAGGGTGCCGACGGCGACGATCCAGATGCAGGCGCAGTGGATCTTCTTGGGCAGCTTGTCCCAGCCGAAGATCCACAGACCGATGAAGGTCGACTCGAAGAAGAAGGCCAGCAGCGCCTCCATCGCCAGCGGTGCGCCGAAGACGTCGCCGACGAAGCGCGAGTAGTCGGACCAGTTCATGCCGAACTGGAACTCCTGGACGATGCCGGTGACCACGCCCATGGCGATGTTGATGAGGAAGAGCTTTCCCCAGAACTTCGTGGCGTGGAAGTACTTGTCCTTGCCGGTACGGACCCAGGCGGTCTCCAGACCGGCCGTGATCGCGGCAAGACTGATCGTGAGCGGGACGAAGAGGAAGTGGTAGACGGTGGTGATGCCGAACTGCCAGCGCGCCAGCGTCTCCGGAGCCAAAGCCAGATTCACTCGGTCTCTCCTTGCCTCTTGCTTCACCGGCGGGCCGGGCCGCCGACGGTATGCACCTTTATGCCCCATAAGAAGCGGGACATAAAGGTGTGCTTGTGAACGCGTTCACATTCACAAGCATTATGGCGCACCGAGTTTTCGGCCAAGTCAGGGGGGTACCCCCTCCGGCCCTTGCACGGGGGCGGGCGCGCGGCAGGGCAAAGGCAAGGGCGCCGCACCCCTCCCTCGAAGGGAGGCGCACAGCGCCCGTCGGGCGTCAGCGGCCTCAGAGCTGCTTGCGGAACTCCTCGGCGACCCGCAGGACGATGTCGTTGGCCTCGGTCTCCCCGATCGTCACCCGCACGCCGTCGCCCTGGAACGGCCGCACGGCCACCCCGGCGGCGTCGCACGCGGCGGCGAAGTCGGCCGCCCGGTCCCCCAGCCGCAGCCAGACGAAGTTGGCCTGCGACTCCGGCAGCGTCCAGCCCTGCGCGGCCAGCGCCGCGGCCACCCGCACGCGCTCCTCCACCAGCGCGTCCACCCGCTCCTTCAGCGCCTTCTCGCTGCGCAGCGACGCGATCGCCGCCTCCTGCGCGACCTGGCTCACGCCGAAGGGGACGGCCGTCTTCCGCAGCGCCGCCGCGACCGGCTCGTGGGCGATCGCGAAGCCGACGCGGAGCCCGGCGAGCCCGTACGCCTTGGAGAAGGTGCGCAGCACGCAGACGTTCGGCCGGTCCCGGTAGAGGTCGATGCCGTTGGGGACGTCCTCGTCGCGGATGAACTCGATGTACGCCTCGTCCAGGACCACCAGCACGTCGGCGGGCACCCGGTCCAGGAAGGACTCCAGCTCGGCCCGGTGAACCACCGTGCCTGTGGGGTTATTGGGGTTGCAGACGAAGATCAGCCGGGTCCGGTCGGTGATCGCCGCGAGCATCGCCTCCAGGTCGTGCACATCGCCCTCGGTCAGCGGGACCGGGACCGGAATGGCGCCCGAGACCCGGGTGATGATCGGGTACGCCTCGAACGAGCGCCAGGCGAAGATCACCTCGTCGCCCGGGCCCGCCGTCGCCTGCACCAGCTGCTGGGCGACGCCGACCGAGCCGGTGCCGGTCGCCAGGTGCGACAGCGGCACCTCGAAGCGCTCCGCCAGCTCGGCCATCAGGCCCGTACAGGCCATGTCCGGGTAGCGGTTGAGCAAACCGGCCGCCTCGACCGCGCTCTCCAGCACGCCCGGCAGCGGCGGGTACGGGTTCTCGTTGGAGGACAGCTTGTACCCGGCCGGTCCGCCGCCGGCGGCCGGCTTGCCCGGCTGGTAGGTGGGGACGCCGTCCAGCGCAGCACGCAGCTTCGGGGTCTTCTCGGTCACCACGGTCCTCCCGGGCAAGGGACATGAAGGGACATGAATACTGCACACCTTATGAGGATTGCCCCGGGCGGCGTCCAGAGTTTCCGGCGCGCTCTTCCTGCGGCAGTGCGCCGTGGCGGGCGCCCTGGCGCGCATCCCCCGTGAAGGTGAGTTGAGACCTCTCCGAGACCTGGACCACCCACGAGACCGGGATATGCCAGACGTCGACCGACCCCCGAGGACCCGCTCAACCACCTGCATTTCCATGATCATTGGGCCGTGCAACGACTGCAGAAACGTGCCTGTCAACAGTGAAATGGCGCGCCCTGCCGAAGGACCAGCCGAGCCCTACTATCGGCTCGCCATGACAGCAGCAGGGAAGCACCAGGTGAGCCGGGCGGAAACCTCCCGCAGGGGCAGTCGGCAAGGACGGGCGGGCATCCGCGACGTCGCCGCCGCCGCCGGGGTTTCGATCACGACCGTCTCGGACGCGCTCAACGGCAAGGGCCGGCTACCGGACGCGACCCGCCGCCATGTCCGCGAGGTCGCCGACCGACTGGGCTATCGCCCGTCGGCGGCGGCCCGCACCCTCCGCACGGGCAAGTCGGGCCTCATCGGCCTGACCGTCACCACGTACGGGGATGAACCTTTCACCTTCACCGAGTTCGCCTATTTCGCGGAGATGGCCAGAGCTGCCACCTCGGCCGCCCTGGCCCGCGGCTACGCCCTCGTCATCCTCCCGGCGACCTCCCGGCACGACGTGTGGTCCAACGTGGCCCTCGACGGCACCGTCGTCGTGGACCCCTCCGACCACGACCCCGTCGTCTCCGACCTGGTCCGCCAGGGCATCCCGGTGGTCTCCGACGGCCGGCCCGCCGGCACCCTGCCCGTCACCGCCTGGGTCGACAACGACCACGAGGCCGCGGTCCTGGGCATCCTCGACCACCTCGCCGCCGCCGGAGCGCGCCGGATCGGCCTGCTCACCGGCACCACGACGGACACCTACACCCGGCTGTCCACCACCGCGTACCTGCGCTGGTGCGAACGCATCGGCCAGGACCCGGTCTACGAGGAGTACCCCGCGCACGACCCCTGCGCCGGAGCCGTCGCCGCCGACCGGCTGCTCGCCCGGCCGGACCGGCCCGACGCGGTGTACGGGCTCTTCGACCCCAACGGCACCGACCTGCTGGCCGCCGCCCGCCGCTACGGCCTGCGCGTACCGGACGACCTGCTGCTCGTCTGCTGCAGCGAGTCCACCGTCTACGCCACCACCGAGCCGCCCATCACGACGCTCTCGCTCAAGCCGCGGCGGATCGGTACCGCCGTCGTCCAGCTGCTGATCGACGCCATCGAGGGGCTCGACACGGGACGGCCGGTGGAACAGGTCATACCCACCGAGCTGATCGTGCGTACGTCCTCCGAGCGGCGCCCGCCGCGCACCACCGTCAGCGCCCCGCGCGGCCCGGCCACGACCTGACCGGCCCCGGCACACCGGCCGACACCCCGGCGTCACCCGTGTGACCTGCACCGACCCGCCCGGCCCGCGTCAACCGCGGGCATCCCGCGTCCGGCCCACGGGGCATCCCCCCATCCGGCACGACACAGCCGTCCCCGCCCCCTGCGGACCGGCACGAACGGCTCATTTAACGGAGCATTTGGGGAGAAAATCCCGGCGATCCCGGTGGAGCTCCCCGATTCACAGCCCCTGGTGCGTCACAAGCCGCGACGGTCATTCCTATGATGGGCGCACGACACCACGGACCGCCGTCGACCAGGCAAGGTCCACAAGGTGCACGGCGGCGCGATGGTGGAGGGGTCGATGACTCAGGGGGCCGGTCAGGGACCTGCGGCACGGACCACGGCGGCGATGCCGCCTTTCCCCGGGTACGCCGCTCCCCCGCCCATGCCCGGGTACGACCACGCCGGGGAGCCGGCCGAGGCACCGGTCCACCCGCACTACGCCGCGCACGAGGGCTTCCCCCCGCACGCGGCCGAGTACCCCGACTACCCCGAGGGTTACACCCCGACCGCCCGCGACCTCCCGGTCATCGTCCGCAGCCCGGCCCCCGGCACCGTGCCGCCGCAGGACGTGCCGACCGTCGAGCTGACGCCCCTCACCGCTCCGCAGCAGCTCCCCCAGCAGCCCGTGCCCACCGGCCCGGGCCCGCTGTACGTCGTCGGCGACGTCCACGGCTACCTGGACGAGCTACACGCCGCGTTGCACGCGCAGGGCCTCATCGACGAGCAGGGCCACTGGTCGGCGGGCAACACCCGGCTGTGGTTCCTGGGCGACTTCACCGACCGCGGCCCGGACGGCGTCGGAGTGATCGACCTGGTCATGCGGCTCTCCGCGGAGGCGGCGGCCGCCGGCGGCTACTGCAAGGCCCTCATGGGCAACCACGAGCTGCTGCTCATCGGCGCCAAGCGGTTCGCCGACACGCCCGTCAACTCGGGTGCGGGAACGGCCTCCTTCCAGGCGGCCTGGCTGCTCAACGGCGGCCAGCGCACCGACATGGAGCGCCTGGAGGACCACCACCTGCAGTGGATGGCCCGCCTCGACGCGATCGCCGAGGAGGACGGGCACCTGCTCGTCCACTCCGACACCACCGCGTACCTCGACTTCGGCGACTCGATCGAGGCCGTCAACGACGCCGTCACCGAGGCGCTGCAGCGCAACGACCCGGACGAGTGCTGGGACCTGTTCCGCAAGTTCACCAAGCGGTTCGCCTTCCGCGACGACGAGGCGGGCCCGTCGGCCGTGCGGGAGCTGCTGCAGACCTACGGCGGCCGCCGCATCGTGCACGGGCACAGCCCGATCCCCTATCTGCTGGGCGAGGTCGGCGGGGAGGACCCGGACGAGCAGGACGGCGCGCCGCTCATCGAGGGTCCGCATCTGTACGCGGACGGGCTGGCGCTCGCCATGGACGGCGGGGTCACGATGGCCGGAAAGCTGCTGGTGGTGCAACTTCCGCTGGCCGGCTGAGGGTTCGGCGGCGGTGTCCACGGGCACATGAGGAGTTCCACCGCCGCGGGGTAATTCGGGAAACCCGCTGTCACCCCGTGCCGGTGCGGCTCTACCATCGGCTTATCCGTAGCAGGCTCTCCTCCGTTTCCGCCCACTGCCGGCAACAGGCCGGCTATCAGGCTCTACGGAGCATCGGGGGATGCACATGAACAGCGTTCCGCACCTGCTTGCCGAGGACCGCCCGGAATTCGAGCGGATCCTCGACCAGGCACTGCGTACCGCGGACCATGACCCGGAACTCGACGCCCTGGCCGCCGCGACAGGGCGGCGGCTCACCGCCGAACAGCTGCGCACGATGGCCGTCGGCGCCATGACCGCCATCTCCGCCTGCGCCATGGCGGAATACGAGGACCTCATAGAAGCGCGCCGGGCGCTGCGCGAGTGGGCCCCGTCCGGCAGACCGCAGCCCGTCGCCGCCGGTGCCGCCGCGGGCGGGGATCCGCCGCCCGCCGGGCCTCCCGAGGAGGATCCGGGCGCGGGGGCCATAGCGGTGCTGGCCGTGCTGGCTCCGGTGCTCGCGGGGATCGCCGCGATCCTGTTCCTGGCGATCGGCTACGTGATGCGCACGGTCGGCTCGGACGTCCCGGTCGCGGACTCGATGATCACGATCGGCTGGTGGTTCGGCGGCCTCACCGCCGTCGGCGTGCTCGTCGCGACGGCGGGCATCCTGCTCACGGCCCTGCGCAACGGGGCGCCCCCGGAGGACGACGGCCGCCGGAGCGAGCTGTACGAAGCGGCCGACCGGGCCCGGGAGGCCTGGCGCGAGGCGCTGCTGGAGCGGGGCATCAGGCCGTTCCTGAGAGAGGCCCAGGCCAACGCCCTGGCACCGACGACCCGTTCGCCGTCCGTCCCCCCGGCCCGCAACGGCCACAGCCGGACCCCCCATCTCGGCTACACCCGCCCCGGCTTCACCAGCCCTGACGAGGATCACACCGCCCCCACGCGCCCCCGCTTCACCAGCCCGGATTTCACCAGCCCCGATTTCGGGGGCCCGGACCACCGGTTGGAGTGAGAAGCGGAAGGCTCCGCGAAAAATCGTATCGCCGCGAAGCGACGCGGCACAGGTGTCCCGGAGGAAGGGGTCCGTCAAGACCCCTTCCCCGCACACCCGTTCCGTGGGTGCGCCTATTCCGCGATCGGCAGGTACACCCGGTTGCCGGCTGCCGCGAACTCCCGTGATTTCTCCGCCATTCCGGCCTCGGGGTCGACAGCGAGATCGTCGCCGTGCGCCCGCCGGATGTCCTGCGAAATCTTCATCGAACAGAACTTCGGCCCGCACATCGAGCAGAAGTGCGCCGTCTTGGCGGGCTCCGCCGGCAGCGTCTCATCGTGGAAGGCGCGAGCCGTGTCGGGGTCGAGGGCCAGGTTGAACTGGTCCTCCCAGCGGAACTCGAAGCGCGCGTCCGACAGTGCGTCGTCCCACGCCTGCGCGCCCGGGTGGCCCTTGGCGAGGTCGGCCGCATGGGCGGCGATCTTGTACGTGATGACGCCGGTCTTGACGTCGTCCCGGTCCGGCAGGCCCAGGTGCTCCTTGGGCGTGACGTAGCAGAGCATGGCCGTGCCCCACCAGGCGATCATCGCGGCACCGATGCCCGAGGTGATGTGGTCGTACCCGGGCGCGACGTCGGTCGTCAGGGGGCCGAGCGTGTAGAACGGGGCTTCCTCGCAGATCTCCTGCTGGAGGTCGATGTTCTCCTTGATCTTGTGCATCGGGACGTGGCCCGGGCCCTCGATCATCGTCTGGACGTTGTGCCGCTTGGCGATCGTGTTGAGCTCGCCGAGAGTCCTGAGCTCGGCGAACTGCGCCTCGTCGTTGGCGTCGGCGATCGAACCCGGACGCAGGCCGTCGCCCAGCGAGTAGGTCACGTCGTAGGAGGCGAGGATCTCGCAGAGCTCCTCGAAGTTCTCGTAGAGGAACGACTCCTTGTGGTGCGCGAGGCACCACGCGGCCATGATCGAGCCGCCGCGCGAGACGATGCCGGTCTTGCGGCGGGCGGTCAGCGGGACGTACCGCAGCAGCACGCCGGCATGGACGGTCATGTAGTCGACGCCCTGCTCGGCCTGCTCGATGACGGTGTCCTTGTAGATCTCCCAGGTGAGTTCCTCGGCCTTGCCGTCGACCTTCTCCAGGGCCTGGTACAGCGGCACGGTGCCGATCGGCACGGGGGAGTTGCGCAGCACCCACTCGCGGGTGGTGTGGATGTTGCGGCCGGTGGAGAGGTCCATGACGGTGTCGGCGCCCCAGCGGGTCGCCCAGGTCATCTTCTCCACCTCCTCCTCGATGGAGGAGGTGACGGCCGAGTTGCCGATGTTGGCGTTGACCTTCACCAGGAACTTCTTGCCGATGATCATCGGCTCGATCTCGGGGTGGTTGACGTTCGCCGGGAGGACGGCCCGGCCGGCCGCGATCTCCTCGCGGACGGTCTCCGGGGAGACGCCCTCCCGGAGGGCGACGTACTCCATCTCCTCGGTGATCTCGCCGCGACGGGCGTACGCGAGCTGCGTCACCGCCTGGCCGCCCCGGCCCCGGCGGGGCTGGCGCGGCCGGCCCGGGAAGACCGCGTCGAGGTTGCGCAGGCCGCCGCGGGGCGAGGTGTGCTTGATGCCGTCGTCCTCCGGGCGCACCGGGCGCCCGGCGTACTCCTCGGTGTCGCCGCGGCCGATGATCCAGTTCTCGCGCAGCGGCGCCAGGCCGCGCCGGACGTCCGTCACGACGGCCGGATCGGTGTACGGGCCGGAGGTGTCGTACAGGGTGACGTCCTGCCCGTTGGTGAGATGCACCCGCCGCACCGGGACCCTGAGGTCCGGTCGCGAGCCGGTCACGTGGTCCTTGTGCCAGCCGAGCTCCCGGCCGTTTTCGGACGTGCGTGCATCCTGCGAGGTCATGTGACCAGAACTCCCTACGCCGGCATTACCCGGTAACAGGTTCGGCGGTCGGCGCAGCGGTTTCCGTACGGACATCGGTTCCCGTACGGCGGTCAGCGCCCTCTCAGCCCGGTGCTCCGAGCTCCCGCGATTGCAAAGGTGCCACCACGCTAGCGCCTCCCCCGACCGGAGGGCCAGGGGGGCTTGCCATGATGAGCCGGGTGACCCCCACCGAGCGTACGCACCACCACACCCCCCACGCCCACGGCCATGCGCACAGCCATGCGCACAGCCATGGTCCGGCCAAGCCCGTCTCCGCACACCTGCGCAAGGTGATCGCGGCCGTCCTCGTCCCGTTCGCCGCCGCCGTGGTGGCCGGAATAGTGATCCTCTGGCCGGGCAGCGCGCCACCGCACCAGCACAGCGGGCTGGGACTCGACCAGCAGACCGAGTCGGGACGGGTGGTGAAGATCGAGGAGGTGGACTGCGCCAAGGTCGGCGCGCAGCCGCAGCAGCAACAGCAGTCCCCGCAGGGCGGCGCGCCCGTCACCGGACCGTGCGAACAGGCGACGATCGAGGTCGGCTCGGGTCCCGACAAGGGCGTGACGTTCACCGAGATCGTGCAGCCCAGCGCCTCCCGCCGCTACACGGTCGGCGAGGGCGTGGTGCTGGCCTACGCGCCCAAGGCCCCCGAGAACCTGCGGTATTCGGTGACGGACGTGGACCGCAACGTCCCGATGGCGCTGCTGGCCGCGGTGTTCGCCCTCGCGGTCGTGGCGATCGGCCGGCTGCGCGGCGTCTTCGCCCTGGTGGCGCTGGTGATCAGCTTCGGCGTGCTGACGATGTTCATCCTCCCCGCGATCCTCCAGGGTTCGGATCCGCTGCTGGTCGCGGTGATAGGCGGCAGCGCGATCATGCTGATCGCGCTCTACATGTGCCACGGTCTCAACGCCCGTACGTCCGTGGCCGTTCTGGGCACGCTCACCTCCCTGCTGCTCATCGGTCTGCTGGGCGCCGGCTTCATCGGCTGGGCGCATCTGACGGGCAACACGGACGACACGACGGGCCTGGTGCACGGCCTGTATCCGCACATCGAGATCCAGGGCCTGCTGCTCGCCGGGATCATCATCGGCTCGCTGGGCGTGCTCGACGACGTCACGGTGACCCAGACGTCGGCCGTGTGGGAGCTGAAGGAGGCCGATCCCAAGGCGAATTGGCGGAAGCTGTACGCATCGGCCATGCGCATCGGCCGGGACCACATCGCGTCGGTGGTCAACACACTGGTCATGGCGTACGCGGGGGCGTCGCTGCCGTTGCTGCTGCTGTTCTCGATCGCGGACAGCGGGGTGGGGAGGGTCGCGACGAGCGAGATCGTCGCGGAGGAGATCGTCCGCACGCTCGTGGGCAGCATCGGTCTGGTGGCCTCGGTGCCGGTGACGACCTTCCTGGCCGCGCTCGTTGTCAGTGCCGACCGGCACAATACGAGCAAGGGTTCCAAGAGGGGGTCCAAGGGGGGCTCCAGGACCGCGAAGAGCGGCGGCAGGCGGCGCCGCGCGAAGTGACGGGCCCGCGGGGGCGGGCCGGAAGGCGGGGGGCGTCGGTGGTCGGGGAGTTGGGCAGAGTGACGGGGGCGGTCGGCCCGGGCCTGGTCGGCGAGGTGATGGTGCGGGTGCGGGGCGGTGCCGAGGCCTTCCTGGCGTATCCGGCGGAGCCGGACGAGCGCATCGAGCGGGGGACGGTGGTGCTGATCGTGGAGTACCAGCCGCCGCGCACGGTGTACGTCGCACGGGCGTATTCCTAGGGCCTGTCCGATGGGTCGGTGCCGACGCGCATCTCCCCGGCCGGAACGGATGGTTGAGGTGTCGGCGTCTTCACCAGGGGGCACATCCGGGAGCAGACTGCATGATCACAGGGCCCCGTCGGGGCCGCAAAAGGGGGAATGACGCATGCTCATCGGCGTCGTGGCGGGGGTCGTCCTCGTCGCCATAGCCGTCCTCGTGGGGCTGTTCAAGCTCATGTGGCGCGTTGCCGAGCCCAACGAGGCACTCATCATCTCCGGGTCCAACCACCGCGTGGAGGGCCTGGAGGAAGGCATGGGCTTCCGGATCGTCACCGGGCGGGGGACGCTCGTCCTGCCCGGGGTGCAGGCGGTGCGCAAGCTGTCGCTCGACCTCAACGAGGCCGATCTCCACGTGGATTGCGTGACGCGGCAGGGCATCCCGCTCAAGGTGCACGGCGTGGTGATCTTCAAGGTCGGCGACGACCTCGTGTCCATAGCCAACGCCGCCCGCCGCTTCCTCGACCAGCAGAAGCACATGAGCGAGCGGGTGCACAACGTGTTCGCGGGCCATCTGCGGTCCATCGTCGGCGGGTTGACCGTGGAGGACATGATCCGCGACCGCGAGCGGCTGACGGGCGAGACCCGGGCCGCCTCGGGCACGGAGATGGAGAAGCTGGGTCTGATCATCGACTCCCTGCAGATCCACGAGATCCAGGACCCCACGGGCTACATCCAGAACCTGGCCGCGCCGCACGCGGCCGCCGTCCAGCGCGATGCGCGCATCGCCCAGGCGGAGGCGGACCGGCTGGCCACCGAGGCCGAACAGCAGGCCGCCGCGCGGATGTCGGAGGCCACGCGCGACAGCGAGATCCTGCAGGCGGGGTACCAGGCCGAGCGGGACAGTGCGGCCGCCAAGGCCCGGCAGGCGGGCCCGCTGTCCGAGGCCGCGGCGCGGCAGGAGGTCGTGGTCCAGGAGACCCGGGTCGCGGAGCTCGCGGCCAAGCAGCGCGAGCAGCAGCTCCAGGCGGACGTGCGCAAGCCCGCGGACGCCGCCGCGTACGAGAAGCGGACGCTGGCGGAGGCGGAGCGCGACGCCCGCATCTCCGCCGCGGAGGCCAGGGCCCGGGAGACGGAGCTGGCGGCCGCGGCCGAGGCGACCCGGGTGAAGGCGGCCGCAGCGGCCGAGGCGGAGGCCACCAGGACGCGCGGCGAGGCCGCCGCCGCGGCCACCCGTGCGACGGGTGAGGCCGAGGCCGCCGCGACGCAGGCCAAGGGTCTGGCGACGGCCGAGGCGGCCAAGGCGCACGGCCTGGCCGAGGCCGAGGCGATCAAGGCCCGGGCCGAGGCGCTGGCGCAGAACCAGGAGGCGGTCGTCGCCCAGCAACTGGCCGAGAACTGGCCGGAGATCGTCCAGGCCGGCGCCCAGGCCTTCGGGAACGTGGACCACATGGTCCTGCTCAACGGGGCGGACGGGATGTCCGAGATGTTCGCCAAGGCGCTGACGATGGGCGGTACGGGCCTGGGGCTGGCCCGCCAGCTGCTGGCGTCCGTGGGCAACGGCCCGGGCCGGGAGCCGGGCGCGGACGGCGTGCACGCCCTCGGTGCGGGCGCCGGCGGGGACGGCCGGAGCGCGGGGCCGCGCAGCGAGCCGGTGCCGCTCGACAGGCCTGTGGGGAATGGGCCGGACGCTTCCGGCGCACCGGAAGGGCCCGGCGGCGCCGCCGGATCCGCCGGGGCTGCCGGAGAAGGTGCCGGGGAGGCCTCCGCGGAGACGGCGGAGGGGGCTGTGGCGGGGACGGCCGGATAAGCGGCCGGAGTCGGCCGGGGACGGCCGGGGAGTCCGTCGGGAAGGGGCCGCCACGGCGGCCGGAGGGGCCGTCGCGGGCGCCGGGCACGGCTGCGGTGCGGCGGCGGCCCGGGGGCCGCTAACCGGCGTTCTGCCCTTCCGGGTTGCCGGCGAGGATGCTGTCGAGCGCCGCGGCGAGCTCGTGGTCGAAGTCCGCGACGGAGCGCTCCTCGCCCAGCGGTGCAATGCGGTCGGTGCGGTCGAGGAAGGCCACCAGCGGCGCCGCCCCCGCCCGGAACAGGGCTCCCTCTCCGCCCACTTGCAGCCGGATGAAGACGTCCGACAGGTGCTGGGCGGAGGCGGGGGCGATGTGCACGTCGCCCTCGCCGGAGGGCTGGCTCAGCCCGTCGAGCAGCAACTCCCGGGCGAAGGCCCAGGTCACGGGGGCATCGCCGGGGAGGTGGAAGGTGAACTTCACCGCGTAGGGATCACTGCTGTCGTAGTCCAGCTCCACCGGGATCCGGAAGGACAGCTCCTCGGAGACGAGGAAGGTCATGATCACTTCTGCCTGAACTGTGTCGCGCATCGCCCAATGCCCCGTCTTCGTCGGTTTGGCCGGGATTGGATCCTCATGGCCCTCTAATGACGCCATAGTCTGACAACAACGTCCCGTGGATCACAAGGAGTGATTTTTCAGTTACCGATAGAGACCGAGAGGGAGCTTACGAGCTCTCCGACTCTGGAGCGTAGCGACTCGACTACGGGGCGGAGTCGTTCCGCGGGATTCGGCGGCACGGAACAACCGAGAACCGGCCAAAGTGACCGGCGTTCACAGGGCGGTGAACAGGCCGGTCACGGGGCGGAAGGCGAGAACGTCGGGGCAGGTGGCCGGGGGCCGGGGCAGGGGCGTACTGCTGTCGTCCGCACACGGGTTGGAGCCGTGGAGGCGGTCACAAGGCACCGAACGCTAATCAGAATGGGGTATTTCAGACAGGCCGGTATTCCCGGGCGATGTCCCTCGCCCGGGTTACCGCCCTCTACCAATCGCCCTTGGACGACGAGGACGACGTGAACTTCTTGACGACGAAGATGAGGCCGCCGACGAGGGCGACGAGCAGCAGCGCCTTGAAGAGCAGACTGACGACAAAGCCGAGCACGCTCATGATCAGGCTGCCGAACACCACGAGCACCAGGACCGGCACGGCGACCCACGTCACCCACCAGGGCAGTCCTGCGAATATCCCCTTCTCGGCCATGACGTCCTCTGCTTCCCGCTCCACGCGTCTTCACGCGTCGCTGTCGTGTCACCGGCCGGGAGGACCCGGCCCGCTTCGGTACTTCGATGCTAGGCCGGGCACACGGCCGGGTGGGGGTCCCGCAGCCCTCGTCCGCCCCTGAGCGGCCCCCTACGGGATACCGGGGTTCCGGGGCCGTCCGTCTCAGGGGAACCGGCCCGGGTTCAGCTCTCCGGGGGCGAGAAGACGACCAGTACCCGCAGGTCCTCGCTGATGTGGTGGAACCGGTGCTGCACGCCCGCCGGCACGTACACCACGCTGCCGCGCGCCACCTCGGTCGTCTCCGCACCCACGGTGATCGCGGCCCGGCCGCTCACCACCACGTACACCTCGTCCTCGGTGTGCGGCCCCTGAGGGTCGGCGTCGCCGGCGTTCAGGGCGTACAGCCCGACGGACATGTTCCGCTCGCGCAGGAACTGCAGGTACGCCCCCTGGTTCGCCGCCCGCTCCGCGTCCAGTTCGTCGAGCCGGAACGCCTTCATCCTTGCCACCCCTCGCTGTGCCGGCGCAGGCCTCCGCATCCTGCCCGCCGGTCTGCAACGATCTCACCATGAAGAACTTCGTAGTCAAGACGATCGCCAACGCGGCAGCCCTGGCAGTGGCCATCTGGCTGCTCAAGGGCATCACGCTGTCCGGCGAGAACACCGCCCGCAAGGCGGTCACCCTGATCCTCGTCGCGCTCGTCTTCGGCGTGGTCAACTTCATCGTCAAGCCGGTCGTGAAGCTGCTGTCCTTCCCGCTCTTCATCCTCACCCTGGGCCTCATCACGCTGGTGATCAACGCGTTGATGCTGATGCTGACCTCATGGATGGCGGGAAAGCTGCATCTGGCCTTCCACGTGGACGGTTTCTGGACGGCCCTCGTGGGCGGCGTCATCGTCTCGATCGTGGCGTGGGCGATGCACGTGATCCTGCCCGACGACGAGGACTAGGACACGCCCTTAGCGCCGCCGCGCATGCCGGACGGCGGCTCGAGCCTCCCCCCTCTTGGCTCGAGCCGCCCGGTTCTCGTGCACGAAGAACCGTGCGATCCAGGCTAGTTGACTCTGCGTCAGTGTCCAATCACGCTAGCGACACAGACCTATCGACTTATTTATAGTTCCCCCACGATCAGTAGCGGCGAGCCGGGGAGAACCCATGGATCTGGCCCTTCTCCGCACCTTCGTCACCGTGCACAGGGCCGGCTCGTTCACCCGGGCCGCAGCCCTCCTCGGCCTTTCCCAACCTGCCGTCACCAGCCAGATACGGGCGCTGGAACGGCAGCTCGGCCGCCCCCTCTTTCTCCGGCAGGCCCGCGGGGTCCGGCCCACCACCACCGGCGACGAACTCGCCCACCGCATCGGCCCGCACGTGGACGCGCTGCTGGAGATCACCGAGTCCGGGCCCGACGGCCACTGGACCGGCCGCAGCCTGCACCTGGCCGGTCCCCCCGAGTTCACCGGTCTGCGGGTGCTGCCCGCCCTCGCCCCGCTCGTCGCGCAGGGGCTGACCGTGCGCACGGCGCACGGCACGGCCGAGGAGATCTTCGACGGACTCGCCGCGGGCCACCACGACCTCGCCGTCACCACCACGCGCCCGCGCGGCCGGCTGCTGGCCGCCACCCCGCTGTGCGACGAGGAGCACGTCCTGGTCGCGGCCCCGCGCTGGGCGGCCCGGCTCGGCGGCGCGGCCGTCGTCCGCGACCAGGGCGCCCGCGCCCTGGAGGACCTGCCGGTGGTCGAGGTCCACGAGAGCCTGCCGTTCGTCTCCCGCTACTGGGCCGCGGTCTTCGACGGCAAACCCGCCGCCACCGCCACGGTCGTCGTCCCCGACCTGCGTGCCGTGCTGTCCTGCGTCGTCGCCGGAGCCGGCATCGGGGTGCTGCCCCGCTATCTGTGCGGCGACGCCCTCGACACCGGCGAGATCGTGGCCCTGCTGGACCCGCCGGTGCCTCCGCTGCGCACGTACTTCCTGGTCGTCCGGGCCGGCTCACCGGCACATCCGCACCTGGCGAGGGCGCACGAGTGGTTGTTGCGCGCCGCCGTCTCCTGGTGAGGCTGCCGTTTCCCTGCGGGAAGGGGTTTCACCGGGGGCCCGGCGCGGCAGATGTCCCCTATGACCGAACGGCTCGTGGTCAAACGCACCGCCCGCGCCATCCTGCTCGACGGGGATCCCTTCTCCGGGAGCCTCGACATGCTCCTGATCAAGCGGACGAAGCCCGGCGAGGCTCCGTACTGGATCACCCCCGGCGGCGGGGTGGAGCCCGAGGACGCCACGGTGGTCGCCGCCCTCCACCGCGAGGTGTCCGAGGAGCTCGGCGCCAAGGTCACGGACGTGGTCCCGGCCTTCGTCGACACCGTCTCCCACTCCCTCCACCACGCGGCCCACGGCGTGAAGGTGCAGCACTTCTTCGTCTGCCGGCTGGCCTCGATGGACCTCTCCCTGCGGCACGGCCCGGAGGTGGACGAGCCGGTCGGGACGTACGAGGTGGTGCGCATCCCCTTCACCCGCGCCGGCGTCGCCTCCGTGGACCTGGTGCCGCCCTCGCTGCGTGCCTATCTCGACACGAACATCGAAGGGGTACGGGCCCTGCTCGCGCCCGACCTCGGCTGAGCCCCGCCCCTAGGGCGTGCCTGCCGCGGCGCCGAAGAAGTCGCCGCCCTTGCGCCGCACATCGTCCGTGCCCCAGTCACGGCCGTCCCTGCCGGGGACCCCGGAGGCCTTGTACAGCTGCGGAATGTGCTTGGCGCAGTGGACGTACGCCTCCTCGACCGTGACCTCGACCCACACCACGGGCCTGCGGCCCGGCACGCCGTCGGCGGGCAGCTGCGGGTGGGCGGCGCGCAGGACGGCGTCGTCGACGATCCGGGCCCGGCCGTTGACGTGCAGGCCGATCCGGTCGTGGAAGAAGTCGATCAGCAGGATGCCGACGCGGGGGTTCTCCTCGATGTTGCCCAGGCTCGCGAGGACGCCGTTGCCCCGGTATTCGGGGTAGGCCAGCCTGTGCTCGTCCAGGACGTGCAGAAAGCCGGGCGGGCCGGCGCGGAAGGTGCTGTCGCACGCGCCCCCGGCATCCGCGGTGGCGAGGAAGAACATCTCCTGCCGGGCCACGAACTCCCGCATCCGTGCGTTGAGCCGGTCCAGCATCTGCTCGCCGTGGAAGCGCTCCGCGCGGACCGACGTGCCGAACCGCTGCTGCAACTGCTGTTCACCGTCGCCCACTTCGCCTCACCGTCCGTGGACCGCCGACTCGTCCAGCGTGTCGTGCCGTATGCGGTGGGACGGTATGCCGATGCCCACCAGGGTGTCCACACTGCTGCGAATCATTTCCGGCGGCCCGGACAGATACGCGTCATAGGCGTGCCACGGCCCGTATTTCCTTACGACGGCGGGGAGTTGTCCGCTCAGGCCGCGGGTCGGACCGTCCGAGACCACCGGGCGGACGCAGAGCCAGCGGTGCGCCTTCTGCAGGCGCAGCAGGGTGTCGATGTCGTAGAGGTCGTCGTCGTACCGGGCTCCGTAGAAGACGTCGACCGGGCGGCGGCGGCCGTGCCGGACGACGTCCTCCACCAGGGCCTTGATGGGGGCGATGCCGGTACCGCCGCCGAGGCAGAGCATTCCGTCGTCGGTGCCGTGGTCCACGGTCATGGAACCGGCCGGCGGGCCGAGGCGGACGACGTCGCCGGGACGGGCCCGGTGGACCAGGGCGCCGGACACCCAGCCGGCCGGAACGGCCTTGACGTGGAAGGAGAGCAGGCCGTCCTCGCGGGGCGCCGAGGAGAAGGAGTAGTGCCGCCACACCCGGGGCCACCAGGGCGTCTCCACGCTCGCGTACTGCCCCGCGAGAAAGGGGTAGGGCTGGTCGGGGCGGAGGGTGAGCACGGCGACGCTGCGGGTGCGGCGCTCGTGGGAGACGATCTCGGCCTGCCACCAGGCCGGGGTCCGCTCCGCGTCCTCGGCGGCCGCATCGATCATGATCTGGGAGACCGCCGTGTAGACCCGCACCCATGCGGCCTCGGCGGCCTCGCTCCAGGTGTCGGTCGCATAGCGGGTGAGCGCACCGATCAGGCACTCGCCGACGGCGGGGTAATGGGCGGGCAGCGTCCCGTACTTGCGGTGTCCGCGGCCGAGCCGGGAGAGGTACGCGGTGAGGGTGACGGTGTCGTCGGCATGCTCGGCGGCGGTCAGCAGCGCCTTGAAGAGGCGGTCGCGCTGGACGTCCATCGCCGCCGGGAAGAGATCGCGCAGTGCGGGGTGCCGGACGAAGAGCAGTGCATAGAAATACGACGTGGCCTTGTCGGCCACGGGCTCGATCTCGGCCAGGGTGCGCCGTACGAGGAGGGCGTCCGGGGAGGGGCCTGCGCCCGAGAAGGGGGACGGGACGGGGGCGGCGGCCGGGGCAGCCGCCCCGGGTAACGGCAAGGGCGAGGCCGGTAAGGACTCGGGGCGGGCTGCGTCCGACGGGGCGGGGTCGGCCTCGGCCGGGCGCTCGTGCTCCCGGCCGGCCTCCCGTCCGCCGGGAGGGGCGCCCGGGCCGTCCCCGTCGTCACGCTCTCGGGGGCGGCCTTCCGTGCCGTCCCCCGGCGCGAACCAAGTCCACTCACCCGCTGGGCGTGTGGTGCCGTCGTGGGCCGACGGAGTGGCCGGAGCGTTCATCTATGCCTCGCCTCGAACATCCCTCGGGCGGTACCAGTCCGCGCAGCATGCCACCCCGGGCCCCGGCCGCGGTGAATATGCCGTAACTCCCGGCGCTTGAAGGAACGTTGCGGCTAGGCTGATCGGTCGGGCAGGCCCGTCGACGCCTCCTGCCCGGGCTCCCCCGCTCCGTGCCCGCTCAGCGCGCGGACCCGGTCAGCGCGTAGGCCTCGCGCAGGTCCTTCCCCGTGTACGTGTGCGTCGCGATGTCCCGCACGTGGTGATCCGCGTTGACCGCCACCGACACCGGAACAGCGGCGAACAGGCTCGCGTCCGACATCGAATCCCCGTACGCCACGCAGTCGGCGCGGCCCAGCCCGTACTCCGCACAGAGCTCGTCCGCGATCCTCACCTTCGCGGCGGCGTTGAGGATCCCCGACGGGTCCACGGGCTCCCGGAACGGCACCGCCGGCCAGCGCGACCCGCGGGCCGCGTCCGCGCCCCAGTCCAGGAGCCTCTCCACGAAGAACGACGGCGACAGCGAGATCACCGCGCACCGCTCGCCCCGCTCCCGTATCTCCCCCCACACCTCCTGGATGCCGTCCATCCACGGCGCCGCGTCGAACGCCGCGGCCACCTGCGCCTCGGTGAGCTCCTTCCACAACTCCATGGCCCGTGCGGCGAACTGCGGCGGCGACAGCTCGCCCGCCGCGAACGCCCGCTCCAGTTCGCCGATTCCGGGCTCCACTCCGAGCTGCCGGGAGATCTCGACCGCGGCCGCGGAGCCGTGGATCAGCGTGCCGTCGAGATCGAACAAGTGCAGTCTGCTCATGGTCGTCGAGCGTAGGTGCCGCCGTCGGCCGCGGGAACGGACGCCCCCGTGGCCACCACCCTCGGCCCCGAGGCCTCCGGCACGCCCGGCAGCCCCGCCGCCCGCCCGCCGCGCCGCTCCAGCGCCGCGGACACCAGCGCCAGGACCAGCGCGGCCGCGGCCATCAGCGCACCGACCCCGTTGGGCGCGGTGTAGCCGAACCCGGCGGATATGACCAGGCCGCCGAGCCAGGCCGCCATGGCATTGCCCAGGTTGAAGGCGCCTATGTTGACCGCGGAGGCGAGGGTGGGGGCGTCGGCGGTCTGGTCCAGCACCCGCTTCTGCAGCGGGGGCACGGTCGCGAAGCCGAAGGCCCCGACGAGCGGCACGGCGACCGCCGCCGCGATCTTGTCGTGCGCGGCCAGGGGCAGCAGCGCGAGCGCGATCGCGAGCCCTCCGAGAGCGGTGCAGAGCATGGGCATCAGCGCACGGTCGGCGTACCGGCCGCCGACGAGGTTGCCCGCGACCAGGCCGAGGCCGAAGAGCACGAGCAGCCAGGTGACGGACGCCGGGGCGTAGCCCGTGACCTCGGTCATCATCGGGGTGATGTACGTGCTCATCGTGAAGACGCCGCCGAAGCCGAGCACGGTCATCGCCATGGCGAGCAGGACCTGGGGGTTGCGGAAGGCGGCCAGCTCGCCGCTGATCCTGGTCTGTTCGGGCCGCTCCTGCTCCGGCACGAGGGCCGCTATGCCGAGGACGGCGAGCACGCCGAGCCCGGCGATGGCGAAGAAGGTGACCCGCCAGCCCGCGTTCTGGCCGACCAGCGTGCCCAGCGGCACGCCCACCACGTTGGCGACGGTCAGGCCGGTGAACATCATCGCTATCGCGCCCGCCTTCTTCTGCGGCGGGACGAGCCCGGCGGCGACGATCGCGCCGATGCCGAAGAACGCGCCGTGCGCGAGCGAGGCGACGATACGGCCGGCGAGCATCACCCCGAAGGCCGGCGCGGCGGCGGAGAGCGCGTTGCCCGCGATGAACAGCACCATCAGGGCCATCAGCATCCGCTTGCGCGGCACCCGGCTTCCGACGATGGCGAGGACGGGCGCCCCGACGACCACGCCGAGGGCGTAGCCGGTGGTCAGGAAGCCGGCTGTGGGGATCGAGACGCCGAAGTCCGCCGCGACCTCGGGCAGCAGGCCGGAGGTCACGAACTCGGTCGTGCCGATGCCGAAGGCGCCTATGGCGAGCGCCAGCAGAGCGAGAGGCATGAGAGAGGTCTTTCGGATCAGGCAGGACACAGGACAGCGGAACAGGGGACAGGGCAGGAAAGGCAGGACAACGACATGCTTGCCATCGCCCCTTTCCCGCGTCCACAATAATTGCAGACGCGGGCTATATGCAAGCGCTGGCTATTGCTCGGGAGGGCTACCCTGGTCCCTGACGGGCACGGCACCGCGCGCACGACCGAAGGAGGGCCCCATGTCCCGCACCCCGGACCCCGCTCTGGGCGGCCTGGCACAGGGCTGGTGCGCCCTCTCGGCCCTGCACAGCCGGATCGAGGTGCACATAGAGCGGGCCCTGCAGGCCCATCACGAGCTGAGCGTGCGCGAGTTCTCCGTCCTGGACGTGCTCAGCCGCCAGCACGACGGCGAGGGCGGCCACCTGCGCATGAACGAGGTGGCCGACGCGGTCGTGCTCAGCCAGAGCGCCACGACCCGCCTGGTCAACCGCCTGGAGGACCGCGGCCTGCTGACGCGCTACCTGTGCCTGACCGACCGTCGCGGCATCTACACGGACGTGACGGACTCGGGGCGCGCCCTCCTCTCGGAGGCCCGGCCCACGAACGACACCGCACTGCGCGAGGCGCTCCAGGAGGCCTCCTCGCGTGCGGAGTTGGCACCGCTGGTCGCCGCCGTGGAGTCGCTCGCACCGGCCCGGAAGTGACCATGGTCCAGGCGGCCGCCCGCGCATAGGGTCCGGATCATGAGCGACATCGTGATCCGGCGCGCGACCGCCGACGACATCCCCGCCATCGTGGCCCTCCTCGCCGACGACCCGCTCGGCGCGCAGCGCGAGTCCCCCGGCGACCTGGCCCCCTACCGCACGGCCTTCGAGCGCCTGACCGGCGACCCGAACCAGCACCTGGTCGTCGCCGAGCGCGACGGCCGCACGATCGGCACCCTCCAGCTCACCGTCATACCGGGGCTCTCCCGCCGCGGCGCGACCCGTTCCGTCGTCGAGGCCGTCCGGGTCCACGCGGACGAGCGCGGCAGCGGGCTGGGCACGCGGCTCGTCGAGTGGGCGATCGAGGCGTCCCGCCTGGAGGGGTGCCTGCTGGTGCAGCTGACCTCGGACGCCACCCGCGTCGACGCCCACCGCTTCTACGAGCGCCTGGGCTTCGAGGCCTCACACCTCGGGTTCAAGTACCACCTCTGACGCCGCCTCCGACGCGGCCCGGGCCCGCTCCCGGTGCGCCTTCTGGCGGCAGGCGGCGCCGCAGTACCGGGCGGGCCGGCCCGTACGCGCGGCCGTCACGGGGCCGCCGCACACGGCGCACACTGTTTCGTTACGGCCGACCTCAGGGTTTTTCGGCAGTTTCGTCACACGCCGCCCCGGCCGCAGGCTGTCGCACGCCAGCGCCGTCATCCTGCCCGGCGCCACGCCGGGGCCGCGCCGCTGCTCCATCGACAGACACCCCATGAGCAGGGCCGTCACGTCGTCGATGGTGACGTCCTTCCTTACGGTGTCCGCCTGTTGGGCCCGTTCGAGCAGGACGGACAGGGCGGCGCGGAAGTCCTCCTCGACGCCGGGCGAGGGCTCGAAACTGCCCTCCAGCGCCTCGCACAGCCCCTTGTTGCGCACGGACAGGCGCACCACGGCCGCCAGGTAGCGGAAGAAGACGACTCCGGGGTCATCGGCGGAGGCCAACTCCCTTGCGGTGTCCGTGAAAAGCCGCACCCGGTCCGTCACCGTGGCCCTGAACAGGGCTTCTTTGGACGGGAAATGGCGATACACCGTCCCCGCACCGACCCCGGCCC
>NZ_JBSFWU010000022.1:0-85113 GCF_053594995.1 Streptomyces sp. NPDC002536 | reverse complement strand
TGGGCCGATCCGGGCCCACCTGGGGCTCTGGGGCGGGCGCCGCGACCGTGCCGCCCTCGGCTAGCGTTCCCGATCATGAACGCACACCTCGGCCCACTGGAACGGGCCGATGACGGCCGGTGGGTCATCGGCGCTCCCGAACGGCAGGGCGGCTCGCACCTGGAACTCGGCACCGAGGGCGCGCTCCTGCGCGAGGCCGGCCGGGACGAGGAGCTGATCCAGTGGTCCCGGTTCATGGACCTGAGCCTGACGGTCACGTCCTACCGGTGGACCGGCTCCAAAGCCGTCGGCGTGCTGAACGCCGTGTTCGGTGACGACGGCGGGCACGGGGTCGACACCAACGGATCCTGCCTGCGGGCGACGCTGCGGCACCCGTACGGTCCCTGGGTCGGCCGGTTCGGCCACCATGAGCGGCGCTACGGCTGGAGCGAGATCCTGCTGGCGGGTGAGCTGCTCCGGCAGGCCGTCGACGTCGGCGCGGCGCAGCGGCTCGGGGACCCGGACTGGCTCGGGCAGGCGATCGAACTGCTGGCACCGCTGAAAGTCCGGACGCATTCCGCCGCACGGGCGGAGGTGGCGAAGGTCCTGGCCCCGTCGGGGTTCAGGCAGGCTTCCGGGCCTCGATGAGCACCCGGCACGAGTGGGCCACGAACGGCCCCTCGGCCGCGATGCGCTCGTGGAGCTCGCACAGCCGGTCGCGGTTGGCGTCGACCGTGAAGCCGGGCACGGTCCAGATCACCTTCCGCAGGAAGTAGATCACCGCGCCGACGTCGAAGAACTCCATCCGCAGCCGCTCCATGCGCACGTCCGCCATCTCCAGGCCGACCGCCCGGGCCTCGGCCGTCTCGACGTCCGGATGTCGCTTGCCGCGCGCCACGGGCTGTGGCCCGAGGAAGTACTCCACCAGCTCGAACACGGATCCCGGGCCGACGTGCTGGGCGAAATAGGTGCCGCCCGGCCGCAGCACCCGGGCGATCTCGCCCCACCACACGCTCGCCGGGTGGCGGCTGACGACCAGGTCGAACGCCTCGCCGGCGAACGGCAGCGGCGGCTCGTCGGGGTCGGCGACGACCACGGCACCCAGCGGGTGCAGCAGCCGGGCGGCCTTGGCGAGGTTCGGCGGCCATGACTCCGTGGCGGCCATGACGGGCGGGAACGGCCCGGCCCCCGCCAGCACCTCCCCGCCGCCGGTCTGGATGTCCAGCGCGGCGGACGCGTCCGCCAGGCGCCCGGCCAGCAGCCGCTGATATCCCCACGAGGGCCGCTCCTCGGTGGCCCGACCGTCCAGCCAGGAGAAGTCCCAGCCCTCGACGGAGACGGACTCGGCCTCGGACACGAGGTCTTCGAAGGAGCGTGCCGTGTGTGACATGCAGGCATCATCGCCTGTGCGGGTACCGGTGGAGGCAGAAGGGCGCCTGCAGCGGCGAGTTGCTGTAGACCTCCGAGAAGACCGTCAGGTCACCGCAGGGAGGAACGATGGATGCACGCCCTTCGTACATGGTCGACGATGCCGAAGTGGCGCTCAAATACGCGATCCAGCACATCCGCGCGGACCGGGTGCAGATCGTGGAGGGGGTCATCGAGCCGGTCGTCCCGACGTGGGGCGAGGAACGAGCGGTGGCAGCGATTCGCGAACAGCTCGACGTCGGACTCCGCATGCTCGGCTGCATCACCGGATCCGGAGACCTGGACCTGCCCGGCAGCGCCAACTGGTACGTACCGGACCTCGCCGTGGTCCCAGGGGACTTGGCCAAGGACGCCGGCGCTCTGCTTCCGGAACAGACGCTACTGATCGTGGAAGTCACGTCGGACTCCGACGGCGACACCGACAGGATCGTCAAACACCGTCGCTATGCGGAGTACGGCGCCCCGCTCTACTTGGTCGTGGACCGCCAGGCACAGGCCTGCACGCTCTGCTCCGAGCCAGGCCGGCTCGGCTATACGAGGACGGACGGCCCCCTCCCCTTCGGCACGCCGGTGCACCTCCCCGAACCGTTCGAACTCAAGCTGAACACTTCCGACTTCTGACTCCGGACGTGGATCGTCCGACGGGCCGCCGCCGGACGATCCCCGTCCGGACGCAGGTGCGATTCCCCCCTGGACCCCGCCGACTCTGCCGTGCCAGCCTGCCGATGCAGAAACCTTCCAGCACCGTTGAGTCGATGGGAGAACCATGCAACGGCACTCACGCCTCCTCGCCTCCTCCCTCACCGCCACCGTGCTCGCCGCCGGCGCGCTCGTAGCCGCCCCAGCGGCAGAGGCCCAGCCCGCGAACGCCGACGCGTACAAGATGGTGTATGTCTACGCCACCGGCGTGCACCTGCGCGAGGCCCCGCGGACCAGCGCCACCATCGTGGACACCGTGTCGCACGTCTACCTGCGGGACTACTGCCAGACCAACCGCAACACCACACCGGTGGCCGACCCCAACGGCGGTACGAACCCCTGGTGGAGCAGAGTCACGCTCGCCTCCGGCAGCGACTTCGCCTACGTCAGCAACGTGTTCCTCAAAGGCGGTCGCAAGATATCCGGCGTTCCGGACTGCTGAGCGCTCCGCGGGGCACGATCCACGGCACCGCGCCGGTCGGCACAGGGGCAAGGTCGGCACGCACACCTGGGCGGCGCTGCGCGCGCACTAGCCGGCGCACGGCCCGTCACGTGGGGCGCGCCGCACTTCGCGCGCCCCACGCATCACGCATCACGCCTACGTCCGTGACAGTCCCGCCCGCACCAGTTCCATCACCTCGTCGTCCGTCATCCCCAACGCCCGTGCATCCGCGACCAGATGCCCCACGCCCTCGACGAGCCGGGCGCGGCCCCGCGACGCCTCGTCGCCGCCGATCGTCACCACCGCTCCACGGCCGCGCCGGAGTTCGATGAGGCCCTCCGTGCGCAGCCGCTGGTAACCGCGCAGCACGGTATGGATGTTGACGCCCAGGGAGTCGGCCAGCGTGCGGGCGGCGGGGAGACGGTCGCCGGGGCGGACGGAGCCGCCGGCGATGGCGCCTCTTATCGCTGCGGCGATCTGGTCGCCGAGCGGCACGGTGGATCCGTGGTCCAGCCGGATCAGCACGTCAGCCCCTGCGGTCCGTGGGGGCCGCATGGCCGCGACCGCGCTCCACGAGCCCGTTGAGGAGTGCGGCCGCCCTGGCCGCGTCGTCCGTCGTCACCACGAACTCCCTGCCGTTCGACAGCCGCACCACCAGCGCCTCGCCGGAGCGCAGGACGATTCCGCTGCGCCCCCTCCTGACGCGGTAGCCCCAACCACCCATGTCGCGCAGGGCGTCGACGTCCTGGGCGGTCGCCTCGACGATCCGGTCCAGGGGGATGCGCAGCCGTGGCCAGGGCAGCCAGAGCATGGTGACGGTCAGGCCGTGCCGGTCGGCGGTGGTCCGTATGCCCGCGAACAGGCAGAACAGCAAGCCTGCGATGAGCAGGACGGCGCCGGGGGCCGCGCCCGTCAGCGGGATGAGCGTCGCGCCCAGCGCGAGCACCGACGGGCCGGCGATGCCGAAACCGCGCGACACCTGGGTGTGCGTCCAGAACGCGGTCTCACCCGGGCGGAGGGCAAGGCCGGGAGGGCGCCCCGTGCCCTCCCCTGCGACCGCCCCCGGTTCGGCGCGGTTCCAGCCGCGCGTCACCAGCAGGCCGATGCCCCCGGTGACGGCGGCCACGCCCAGGGCCGCCAGGAGCTGCCAGGGGGTCAGCCGGACCTGACGGGCCGACTCGGCCCCGGCGTTGCCCAGGACGACCTGGGCGAGGACGAAGGAGAGCAGGCCGACGGTCGCCCAGGCGATCACGACCAGCGGTCGCGGAGTGTCCGTCACATAGCCGAGGACGACGAACAGGACGGCCAGGCCGAGCAGCAGCCCCAGGCCCTGGAGCTGGAAGGTCCCCGGGGACGTGAAGCCGTCGGCGTGGCCCGAGCCGACGAAGTGGGTGGCCATGGGGTCGGGCAGGCGCGCTCTGCTGGTCTGGAACACCGTCAGGAAGACGGCACAGGCGAGGAGACAGGGAGCTCCGGCGAGCAGCGGCCGGAGACGACTGCGGCTACGGCTACGGCTGACCGACGGTCTTGCGGTCACGTTCATGACACCTCCAAGTTGTTCGCATAGTAATAGAAAAACTCGGGAAGGCTGTAGGGGGCGAAGAAATCTCATATCTGAGATACCGTCTGTCTCATGACAGACGCCTACCTCGCCCGCATCGGCAAGCTCATCCGTGACGCACGTCAGCACCGGGGCTGGACCCAGACGCAGCTCGCCGACGCACTGGGGACCAGCCAGAGCGCGGTCAACCGCATTGAGCGGGGAAATCAGAACATCAGTCTTGATATGATCGCCCGCATCGGTGAGGCCCTCGACAGCGAGATCGTCTCCCTCGGCTACGCGGGGCCGATGCATCTGAGGGTCGTCGGCGGACGGCGTCTCTCGGGCGCCATCGACGTCAAGACCAGCAAGAACGCGTGCGTTGCGCTGCTGTGCGCCACCCTGCTCAACGCCGGCCGCACCACGCTCCGCCGCGTCGCGCGGATCGAGGAGGTCTACCGGATCCTGGAGGTGCTGAGCAGCATCGGCGTCCGGCACCGCTGGATCAACGACGGCAACGACCTCGAGATCGTGCCCCCGGCCGAGCTCGACCTGGCCTCGATGGACACCGAGGCGGCGCGCCGCACCCGCAGCGTCATCATGTTCCTCGGTCCGCTGCTGCACCGCATGGACCACTTCAAGATCCCGTACGCCGGCGGCTGCGACCTCGGCACCCGTACGGTCCAGCCCCACATGACGGCGTTGCGCCACTTCGGCCTGGAGGTCACGGCCACCGACGGCACGTACCACGCCCAGGTCGACCGCTCGGTCTCGCCGACCCGCGCCATCGTGCTGACCGAGCGCGGCGACACCGTCACCGAGAACGCGCTGCTGGCCGCCGCCCGGCACGACGGCGTGACCGTCATCCGCAACGCCAGCTCCAACTACATGGTTCAGGACCTCTGTTTCTTCCTGGAAGAGCTGGGCGTACGGGTCGAGGGTGTCGGCACCACCACCCTCACCGTCCACGGCGTGGCCCACATCGACCGCGACGTCGACTACGCGCCCTCCGAGGACCCGGTCGAGGCCATGAGCCTGCTCGCCGCCGCCGTGATCACGGAGTCGGAGCTGACGATCCGCCGGGTTCCGGTCGAGTTCATGGAGATCGAGCTCGCCGTCCTGGAGGAGATGGGCCTCGACCACGAACGCGGCCCGGAGTACGCGGCGGACAACGGCCGCACCCGGCTCGTCGACCTGACCGTGCGCCCGTCCAAGCTCAGCGCCCCGCTGGACAAGGTGCACCCGATGCCGTTCCCCGGCCTCAACATCGACAACGTGCCGTTCTTCGCGGCCATCGCCGCCTTCGCCCAGGGCCAGACCCTCATCCACGACTGGGTCTACGACAATCGCGCCATCTACCTCACCGACCTCAACCGCCTCGGCGCCCACGTCAAGCTCCTCGACCCCCACCGCGTCCTGGTCGAGGGCCCGACGCGCTGGCGCTCCGCGGAGATGATGTGCCCGCCGGCCCTGCGGCCCGCCGTGGTGGTGCTGCTGGCAATGATGGCGGCGGAGGGGACGTCGGTGCTGCGCAACGTCTATGTGATCAACCGGGGTTACGAGGACCTGGCCGAGCGGCTCAACTCGATCGGGGCGCAGATCGAGATCTTCCGGGACATCTAGCCCCCGGCAGCGAGCCGGTCAGGGCCGGTCAGGGCCGGTCGAGGAAGACCTCGACCGCCCTGTCGAGTTCGGCGGCGCGGAGGAACGGAATGCCGTGGTGCGAGAGTCCGGGCAGGACGACGGTCTCCACGTGCGGCAGACGACGCCGCGCCGCCGCCTCGACGCGCCGGACGTCGTGCGCCCGGCTGTCCCCTGCGAGCAGTACCAGCGTCGGTGAGGTCAGCCCGCCGAGCTGCCGGGCGGTCGGGCGTCTGCCGGTGACGATCTTCCGGCGCGGGAACTCGGCTGCGAGTCCGTGGAGTTCGCGCCACGCAGGGTCGATGTCGGCGCCACCGGTCTCCCAGTCCAGGAAGGCCCGGGCCCGTCGGGCGGTGGGCCGGGCGAGCAGCGGCAGGGCGCGGAGCAGGTACCCGGCGCGGAATCCGGCGAAGCACTGGGTGGGGTCCAGCAGGACGAGCCTGCGGACCCGTTGTTGCGCGTGCAGCGCGTAGGTGAGGGCGATCCACCCGCCGTAGGAGTGTCCGCACAGGTCGGCCCGGTCCAGGCCGAGGCCGTCGAACACGCCGTCCAGCCAGTCGAGGAGGTCGTCGACGGAGCCGACCGGGCGCCCTCCCGGCACACTGCAGCCGGCCTCGCCGATGCGGTCGACCGCGTAGACACGTCGAGTGCGGCTCAGATCTGCCGCGTTGGCGAACCACACCGCCGAGGTGGTGTTGCCGCCGTGCAGCAGCACCAGCGGGGGCCCGTCGGCGGGGCCGCACGCGACGACCCTGGTGGTGCCGTAGGCCGACGACAGGTCGATGCGCTCGACGGGTACGGGCCAGCTGTCGAGGACGGCTTCGCAGGCCGCCGTGAAGGGTGTTGCCGCAGATTCCGTCACCGGGCAAGTATCCCTGGGCCTGCAGGTGGTGCACCGACTGCGCGCACTCACCGTCGAACTCGACCTGTTGGACGTCGATTTCGACGTCGCGGCGCACCGCGCAGACGTCAGGACACCGGCGCCGCCGCACGCTGCGTCCCGTCGATCGTCGCGCGCAGCACCGCACGCGCCTCGTCGAGTTCGGCGGCCCGGGCGTCGAGGTCGGCCAGCCGGGAGCGGAGGGTGTCCAGCACACCCGGACACGGATGGACGGCCTCTCCCGCGGAGGCCGTGCAGGGCAGCACGGCACGGATGGTACGGACGGGCAGCCCGGCGGCCAGGAGGGCGCGGATCCGTCGCACCGTCTCCACGTGCGGCTCGTCGTACCAGCGGTAGCCGTTGGGGAGCCGGTCGGGCAGGAGGAGCCCGCCGCGCTCGTAGTGGCGCAGCAGCCGCTCGCTGGTGCCGGTGCGTTCGGCCAGTTCCCCGATGAGCATGCTGCCGACCTCTCCCCCGGTTTGACCTTGCCACCGTGACAAGGTGCGACGTTGGCCTCCTGGCCGGCTACCGACGGCTCAGACTGCTCAGCCTGCTCAGGAGACCCGATGATTATCGACGCACACAGCCACGTCCACGACCCGGTGGCGGACCACATCGCGCTGCTGGACGAAGCCGGTGTGGACCGCGCGGTGCTGTTCCCCACCCGGCCGCACCCGGAGCGGGCGACCGACCTGGCCGGGCTGCGCCGGGAGATGGCGGTGCTGCACCGGGCGCTCGCAGGCTCCGAGAACGGGGACGACGGCTTCGCCCGCGCCTGGCAGGAGCTGGACGCGGCACTGGCCGCGCACCCGGACCGCTTCATCGGCTTCGGCTCGGTGCGGCTGGACGGCACACCGGAGGGAATCGCCGAGGCGGTGGCACGGGACGTGGTCGGCCGGGGCCTGCACGGCATCGGCGAACTGACCCCGCCGCCGGGCGGCGCGGCCGCTGTCGAACCGGTGCTGCAGGCGGCCCACGACCACGGCGGCCTCCCGGTCGTCGTCCACGGCTCCGCCCCCACGACGGAGCCCGACCTGCACACGCTGGCCCGCCTCTCGGCCCGCTACCCGTCGGTCCCGCTGGTCGTCAGCCAGGTCGGCGGCCAGCACTGGATGACGGCGATCGAACTCGTACGGGACACGCCGAACATGTACCTGGAGCTGTCGACGGCGAACATCGTCTTCGCTCTGCGGCTGGCGATCCGTGAGATCCCGGAACGGACGCTGTTCGGGTCGGATGCACCGTACGGGGATCCGGTGCTGGCGCGCGCGATGGTGGAGCGGGTGACACCGAGCGGCGAGGTACGGGAGCGGGTGCTGGGGGGCAACGCGGCTCAGTTGCTGGGGATTTGACGACGGGGGTCGGCGGCATCCAGAGCCGCTCGCAGGTCGTCGGCGGAGGTGAGGGTGTTCCACCGCTCCCCGGCCTGGTCGGGGAGGACCCAGACGCGGTCGCCGAGGTATCGGCCCGGGGGCGGAACGAAGAGTTCGGCGCCCCTGGGGTGGACAGCGGCGCCGGTAACTGCCGCAAGGCGCTTGCCGGTACCGAGCGGCAGCAGCCACCAGATGACGCGTTCCGCGCCGCCCATCAGGTAGGGGCCTACGTGGGCTCCGCCGCCCTTGAGTTGGCTGACAGCGGCCGTGCCCAGGGTGAAGTCCGTGCGTGCCAGTTCCCACCGGCGGCCGATCTGGAGCGGGGCCGTCCGGCCCGACTCCCAGAGGCGGACGGCAGCGCGGGGGTCCACGGCTGCCTGGGAAAGCCAACGGGTGGTGGAGGTACGCACGTTGCTCCTTCAGATCGTCGGTGGGGCGGGATCCGAAGGGGACAGTAGGGCGGCACGGACGACAGCAGAGGCACAGTTTGTGCCCCTACGCAGCCAACAACCCCAGCTTCACCGCCAGCCGGGCCGCCCGCTGCCGTCGGTGCGGGCTTCTCGACTCCGACTCGCCGAGGATGATCGTCCGGGCGTAGCCGTTGTACCGGATGGTCTCCGGCGCCGCCTCGTAGGCCTTGTCGAGGGTGGCGAGCGCGGCCTCGTGCTGTCCGTCCAGTTGGTACCCGCGCGCCTCCTCGATGCGGTGGCGTGCCCGGCGGGGGCGGGACGGAATCGCGAGCGCGTCCGCTGCAGCCGCCTGGCGTACGGACTCGCCGCCAGCGTGGAGTTCGACCGCGACGGTGACGGCGTGGGCGCCCATCACGGCGCGGGAGAACGACGTGACCGGGTGGTAGTAGTCCGCAGGCAGGCGGTCCGCCATGGCGCGGGCGCTGTCCCAGTGGTGCCAGGCGGTTCCGCTGTCGCCCCGGCGGGCTGCGGTGTACCCCGCTTCGAAGCGGAGTGCTCCGGTGACCGCAAGAACGTCGTCCGGTGCATCGGGCAGCAGAGGCTCCAGAAATGCCAGCGTCTCCGACGTGACGGCATCGGCGGCATCGAAGTGCGCGGGGCCGGAGTCGCGGTGCGCCTGCGCCGCGAGCCAGGCCGCGACGCCGATGGCGTGCGGGTCCTCGGATTCCTGTGCCGCGAGCATCGACCGTTCGGCCACGCGCCAGAGGAGCGCGGCGTCGGGCTGGTAGGCCAGGAAGAACTGGCTCAGGCTGTAGACCTCCGAGAGGACGGACTGCGCTGCCCGCCTCTCCACCGCCCGGTCCGCCTGTCGCGCGGCGAGCTGGGCATCGCGGATCAGGCCGGGCAGCAGGGCTCCGACCACCTCGCGGTGGTTCGGCGACGAGTGACGGGCCTGCCATGCACCGGCAAGACGCATCCGCAGTTCCGCCGTCGTCGGCGCCTCTCCTCTTGCCGTGCACGGGAACACGTTCACGGCGTCCCGTACAGCCGGCAGCCGCGCATGGCCGGGACCTACGAAGAGGTCGACGCGGGTGCTCTGGTCCCCCGTGAGTTCGGACAGCTCGCGCACGCGCAGGACTTCGGCGATCTGCAGGATGACGTCGAGCTTGGGCGTCTTGAGCCGCCCGTACTCGACCGCCTTCACCCACGAGGGCGACCGGCCGAGCAGCCCGGCCAGGACCGTACGCGTCATTCCTCGGCGCGTACGCAGCAGTTGCAGTCGCTGGCCGAAGGCCAACGGGTCGGTGTACGGCTCGTTCCCGGCATCGGATGACACGGATCCCGCCCCTCTCCGGACAGCTCGTCTCTGCAAGGGTAGGGGGACCGCCTCGCCCGAGCCCGCCTCACCGATCGGAGAACCGGCCGCATGAGCAGACCCCGCGTGCTGTACGTCATCATCTGTGCCGCCGGACCGGCCCGCGACGCCGTGCGTCTGGTGCGGGCCGCGAAGGAACAGGGCTGGGACGTGTGCGTCATCGCCACCCCTGCCGCCGTCGACGGTGAGTTCATCGACACACCGGAGCTCGAGAGCCTCAGTGGTCGCCCTGTGTACAGCACTTGGCGCCGTTGCGGCGAGGAGAAGCGCATTCCTCCCGCCGACGCCGTCATCGTGGCGCCGATGACGATGAACACCGCCAACAAGTGGGCGGCCGGCATTGCGGACACGTACGCCCTCGGCGCCCTCACCGAGACCGTCGGGCTCGGGCTTCCCGTGGTGGCCCTGCCCTGCTGGTCGACGGCGCTGGATGCGCATCCGGCGACGCGCCGCGCAGTGGAGGTGCTGCGCAGCACCGGAGTTCGCGTGCTCTACGGCGAAGGGCAGTGGATGCCGCACGCCCCGGGCGCGGGGAGCGAGTGGCTGGACTCCTACCCGTGGGAGCTCGCACTGGAAGCAGCAAGTACCTGAACCCTGTGTCCGAAACCTTTCGGTCACATTGCAGCCCCCAGCCTGCTGAAAACGGAACCGGTCCCCGCTCCGCGAGCCCGGGCGCGTGAACTGTGCGGCCCCCAACACCCTTGTTGCAAATGGTGATTGCTGTGCACAGCAACTGAGGCTGTCCGATTCACCCCGGCCGGGGTCGACGCGCCGCGCGGGGTCTCCCTAGCTTGCTGGTGGCCGGATCGCGTCGTGAGGGTCCGGCAACGGAAGTGCACAGCAGGCACCTCAAGGGGGACCATGCGTAAGGTGAATGCACGTCGGTACGCCGTCGCCTCGGCGGCACTCGGCCTCACGGCCGGGCTGTTCTCGGCGGCGCCGGCATCCGCAGCGGCAGCGACGCCCTCCGCCCGGGGCGCGTCCGGGGACGTGGAGTTCTCGGTCTTCGACAACGGATCCGGAATTCCGAGAAACGGCTCGTTCCGGCTGGCCGACCTCGGTCGGCACGGGGTTCCGGAATCCGCGGTGAAGCAGCTCGGCGCCGGAAAGGCGCCCCGCACGGCCGAGGCCGATGCGGCGAGTCACACGCTGAGCGGCCCCGACGACCTGGTCGGGCAGTGGAAGGACCGTGACGGCTGGACCGTCTACATGCGGCGGGGCTACTACGACCCTGCCAGGGACAGGGGCTTCGGGCTCACGAAAATAGAGCAGAAGCACAACCTCACCATGAAGGCCGTCCAAGCCACCACGCAGTACCCGCGTCCGGGCGCCGCCGGAAAGCAGCAGATGAACGGGCGTCCGAACACCTATAACTACTTCACCGACGTGCTGCACGTGAAGTGCAGCGGATGGTGGATCTTCAAGACCTGCCGCGTCGACAAGGTCCAGGCCGTCCGGGCGGGAGTAGACTTCGGCGCCCAAATCCCGATGCTGCCCAAGGGCGTCATCACCGCCTACTGCGAAGGTGTGCAAGGGCGTTGTCCCGACTGGGTCAAGAACGCCATCAACATCTGATCCGAGTTGCCGGGAAAGGACCTTGCGATGAGCCGACGTCCCGTCCGGTCGGCCCGTACCCTGCCGGCCGCGGAGTGGTGGGCGCCGCTGCTCGTCGACCTGGGTGCCGTGCAGTACGGGAGCACCGACCTCGGACTCTGCGTCCGTGACGTCGACCTCGCCTCCGGCCGGGCACGGGTGACCGTTCAATGGCCGGACGCACCCGGCGGCACCGAACTCCTCCTGTCCGATCCCGAGGCCGGCCGCGACGCGCTCCTGCGGGAGATCGCCGCGGCCGGCCCCGCTCGGCTCCCCGCCGACGAGTTCCCTCCGCTTACCGGCCACGCCTGGCTCCTCGACGAGCTCGGGCGGCGCAGCGATGCCTGGTACGCGTACCTCGCCGAACCGGTCGACCTGCTCCGGGTCGTCACCGACGGACACCGCACCACGGATGTCGCCGTCGGGCGTACCGGTCGCGGTGACGTGGTGACGATCCATGTCCCCCTGGCCGGGCTGGGGGACGACGGCATGGACGTCGGCCTCGCCTACACCATCGTCGAGCGCGCCGTGAGCGCCCTGGCGCACGAGCTCCGGCCGGCCGGCACCGTGCAGGGCCAGCCCGCCTTCGTCACCCACCTCCCCGGCGAGGGTTAGCGCCCGAAGGGGCGCGGGGAACTGCGCGACCAGCCACCAACGGCCCGCAGTCGACACACCACCCCTAGGGTCCGGGGCGAAGCCCCGAGAACCTCGACTGCGGGCACGGCGTGGCTGATCGCGCAGTTCCCCGCGCCCCTTCGGGGCACAGGCCTAAGGCACCACCGCCACCCCGTCCAACTCCACCACCGCCGCCTCGTCCCACAGCCGGGTCACCCCGACGACCGCCATCGCCGGGTAGTCGCGGCCCGCCAAGCGGCCCCAGACGGCGCCCAGTTCGCGGGCGCACGCGCGGTAGTCCGCGACGTCCGTCGCGTAGACCGTCACGCGTGCCAGGTCGCGCGGCTCTCCGCCCGCCGCCCGCAGGGCCGCCAGCAGGTTCGACAGGGCCTGCTCGAACTGTTCCGGCAGGCCGCCCGGCACCAGTCGGCCCTCCCCGTCCAGTGCCGTCTCTCCTGCGAGGAAGACCAATCGGCCGCCTGTAACGGTCACCGCATGGGTGAAGCCGACGGGCGGAGGCAGGCCTTCCGGGTTCAGGCGGTGCAGGTGCAGGTGCGGTGTCATCGGTACAGCTCCCTCGCGATGATCGTGCGCTGGACCTCCGTCGCGCCCTCGTAGATGCGCGGGGCCCGTACCTCGCGATAGAGGTGTTCCAGGAGGTGGCCATGGCGGAGGGCGCGGGCACCGTGGAGCTGGACGGCGGAGTCGACGACGTACTGGGCGGTCTCGGTGGCGAACAGCTTCGCCATCGCCGAGCGGCGCGCGATGCCGGGTTCCCCGGCGTCGTGGGCCGCTGCCGCCGCGTAGACCAGCAGGGCCGCGGCCTCGGTGCGGGTCGCCATCTCGGCGAGGCGGTGGGAGACGGACTGCAGGTCCTTCAACGGGCCGCCGAAGGCCCGGCGTTCCGCTGCGTGCGCGATCGTCGCGTCCAGCGCGGCGCGGGCCATGCCGACCGCGAACGCGCCGACGCTCGGGCGGAAGAGGTCGAGGGTCGCCATGGCCACCCGGTAGCCCTCGCCCACCTCGCCGATCACGTCGTCCGGTACCACCGGCACCGCGTCGAAGGCGAGGGTGCCGATGGGGTGCGGGCTGAGCATGTCGAGCGGTGTGCCGTCCAGGCCCGGGCGGCCGGCGGGGACGAGGAAGGCCGTGATGCCGGAGCGGCGGCCCTCCCCCGTCTCCCCCGTCCGCGCGAAGACCGTGTACACGTCCGCGTCCGGGGCGTTGGAGATCCAGCACTTCTCGCCCGTCAGCCGCCAGCCGCCACCGGCCGCCGGAACCGCCCGCAGTTCCAGTGCGGCCGCGTCCGAGCCCGCGCCCGGCTCGCTCAGCGCGAAGGCCGCGACCGCACGGCCGGCCGCCACCTCCGGGAGCCAGCGGGAGCGCTGCCGCGCGGTGCCGTGACGCGCGAACGGGTACGCGCCCAGGCCCTGCAGGGCGAGGGCCGTCTCCGCCTCTGTGCACTCCCGGGCCAGGGACTCCCGCAGGAGGCAGAGGTCCATGGCCCGGACGGAGCCGCCGTCCGGCGGGAACACCCGGCTCAGCAGGCCGAGATCGCCCAGGGCCGCCACCAGGGGCCTGTTGACGCGTCCCGGCTCGCTCTTCAGCGCCAGCGGGCGCAGTCGTTCCGCGGCCAGCGCACGCAGCTCGGCGCACCACGCCTGTTGCTCCCGGTCCAGTGCGAACGGCGTCGCCATCGTTCCCCCTCACCCTCCGACCCATATCGCGCTCTGTTGACTGCCGTCATCAACTCGATACGCTGACAGCGGATCGGTAGCGACACAAGACCCCCGACGACCTCCCCCAAGGGGGCGTATCCGCCATGGAGTTCATGCCGTCCGCCCACGTCGACACCTTCGCCCGCGACCACCTCCCGCCCCCCGACCGGTGGCCCGGGCTCCGGCCCCTCCCCCACCCCGCGCGCCTCAACTGCGGCGCGGAGCTGCTGGACGGCACGATCGCGCGGCTCGGAGCGGACCGGCCCGCCGTCCATGACGGCGCCGGGGGCGTGTGGACGTACGGGGAACTCAAGGAGAACGTCGACCGGGTCGCGCACACCCTCACCGAGGACCTGGGCGTCCTGCCCGGCCACCGCGTCCTCCTCCGCGGGCCCACCACCCCCTGGCTGGCGGCCTGTTGGCTGGCGGTGATGAAGGCCGGGGCCGTCGCCGTGACCGTCCTCGCCGCACAGCGGCCCCGCGAACTCGCCACGATCTGCGGCATCGCCGGCATCCGGCACGCCCTCTGCGACACCCGGTCGACGGACGGCCTGGCGAACGCGCGTATACCACACTTGCGCATCACGCCGTACGGGGGCGACACGGCGGACGACCTGCTGTGGCGCGCCGTGCACAAACCCCCGTCCTACACCCCGGTGGAGACCTCCGCGGACGACGTCGCCCTCATCGCCTTCACCTCGGGAACCACCGGACGGCCCAAGGCCTGCGCCCACTTCCACCGCGACGTGCTCGCCGTCGCCGACACCTTCTCCGCCCACGTGCTGCAACCGCGCCCGGACGACGTCTTCGCCGGCAGCCCGCCCCTGGGGTTCACCTTCGGGCTCGGCGGGCTCGTCGTCTTCCCGCTGCGCGCGGGCGCCTCGACCGTGCTGGCCGACTGGGGCGGACCGGAGCAGCTGCTCGACGACGTCCAACGCCACCGGATATCCGTGCTGTTCACCGCCCCGACCGCCTATCGCAGCATGCTCGGGGCACTCGGCTCCCACAACTGCGGTTACGACGTCTCGTCGCTCCGCAGATGCGTCTCCGCCGGCGAGCACCTGCCCGCCGCCCTCTGGCACGACTGGCACCGGGCGACCGGACTGCGCCTCATCAACGGCATAGGCGCCACCGAGATGCTGCACATCTTCATCTCCGCCGCCGACGACGCCGCCCGCCCCGGCGCCACCGGCCTGCCCGTACCGGGTTACGAGGCCTGTGTGCTCGGGCCCGACGGGCACCCGGTCCCCGACGGACGGCCGGGCCTGCTGGCCGTCCGCGGGCCGACCGGGTGCCGCTACCTGGCCGACGCGGATGCGCGGCAGTGCGACTACGTGCGCAACGGATGGAACGTCACCGGCGACACCTATATCCGCGACAGGGACGGCTACTTCACCTTCGTCGCCCGTGCCGACGACATGATCGTGTCCGCCGGCAACAACATCGCCGGCCCCGAGGTCGAGGAGGCCCTGCTGCGCCATCCCGACGTGCGGGAAGCGGCCGTCGTCGGACGGCCGGACGCGCACCGGGGGGCGATCGTGGTGGCTTATGTGGTGCTACGGGACGGAGTGCCGCGCGATCGCGAAACCATCGCGAGGCTACGGGAGTTCACCAAAAAGGAGATCGTTCCCTACAAGTGCCCTCGCGAGATCGTGTTCCTCGATACCCTGCCCCGCACGCCAACCGGCAAACTGCAGCGGTTCCGGCTGCGCTCCGGCCCTTTACAGTTTCCCCGTGACTGACCAGCAACCGCCCCACACTCCACGGTCCCTCATCGTCACCTTCTACGGCGCCTACGGCCGCGGCAGCACCGGAACACCGGCCGGACCGGTGCCGATCGCGGCACTGATCCGGCTGCTGGGCTCGGTGGGCGTGGACGCACCCTCGGTGCGGTCCGCCGTCTCCCGCCTCAAGCGGCGCGGGCTGCTCGTCGCCGGCCGCACGGCGTCCGGTGCGGCCGGATACGGGCTGTCCAGCGCCGCCCGGCAGCTCCTGGAGGACGGCGACCGGCGCATCTACGGCCGCCCGTCGGCCCGTTCGGGCCAGGGCTGGCTGCTGGCGGTCTTCTCCGTCCCCGAAGAGGAGCGCCACAAGCGGCACTTGCTGCGCTCCCGGCTCGCCCGGCTCGGCTTCGGGACGGCCGCGCCCGGGGTGTGGATCGCGCCGGCCCATGTGCACGACGAGACGCGGCACACGCTGGAACGGCTGGGCCTGTCGGGGTACGTGGACCTGTTCCGGGGCAGCCACCTCGGCTTCGAGCCGACCGTGGAGTCGGTGGCGCGGTGGTGGGACCTGGAGGCGCTCGCCAAGCAGCACCGGACATTCCTGGAGACGCACGAGCCGGTGCTGCGGCGCTGGTCCCGGAGGCGGCCGGTGCCGGCGGAGGCGGCGTACCGGGACTACCTCCTGGCGCTGGACTCGTGGCGGCGCCTGCCGTACGCCGATCCCGGACTGCCGGCGGGACTGCTGCCGTCCGACTGGCCCGGGGGGCGGGCGTCACGGGTCTTCGCGGCGCTGCACGGGCGGTTGCGGGATGCGGGGGAGGAATTCGTGACGCCGGTGTTGTGAGGGGCCCAAGCCCCCCCGGTTCGGGGGCTGCGCCCCGTAAGGGGCGCGGGGAACTGCGCGACCAGCCACCGACGACCTGCAGTCGACGCACCACCCCTGGGGTCCGGGGCGAAGCCCCGAGAACCTCGACTGCGGGCGCGTCGTGGCTGAGCGCGCAGTTCCCCGCGCCCCTTACGGGGCACGCCCCGTCGGCGGGCGCCGGCTCCCCGCGCGGTACGGCAAGGGCCAAGGGGCCCCCGGCCCCTCATACCCCTGTTCCGCCGCCGCGTGGAGGGTCCAGTGCGGGTCGTACAGGTGCGGGCGCGCGAGCGCGCACAGGTCCGCACGGCCCGCCAGGATCAGGGAGTTGACGTCGTCCCACGACGAGATCGCCCCCACCGCGATCACCGGCACCCCGGCCTCGTGCCGGATCCGGTCCGCGAACGGCGTCTGGTACGAGCGCCCGAACGCCGGGCGCTCCTCGGGGACCACCTGCCCCGTGGAGACGTCGACGGCATCGGCCCCCCGCTGCGCGAAGGCCCGGGCGACGGCGACCGCGTCGTCGCCCGTCGTGCCGCCCTCCGCCCAGTCCGTCGCGGAGATCCGTACCGTCATGGGCCGTTCCGCGGGCCACGCGGCGCGCACCGCGTCGAAGACCTCCAGCGGGTAGCGGAGTCGGGCGTCGAGGCCGCCGCCGTACGCGTCCGTGCGGTGGTTGGTGAGCGGTGACAGGAAGCCCGACAGCAGGTAGCCGTGGGCGCAGTGGAGTTCCAGCAGGTCGAAACCGGCCCGTGCGGCGGCCCGGGCCGCCGCCGCGAACTGCTCGCAGATCACGGCCATTTCGGGTGCGGTCAGTGCATGCGGCGTCTGGTTGACGCCCGCGCGGTACGGGATCGCCGACGCCGCCACGACGGGCCAGTTGCCGTCGGGCAGCGGCTGGTCGATGCCCTCCCACATCAGCCGGGTCGAGCCCTTGCGGCCCGAGTGGCCGAGCTGGACGCCGATGGCCGTGCCCGGTGCCCGGTCGTGGACGAAGGCCGTGATGCGGCTCCAGGCCTCCTCGTGCGCGGGCGCGTACAGGCCCGCGCACCCCGGCGTGATCCTGCCCTCCGCGCTGACGCACACCATCTCCGTCATCACCAGCCCGGCACCGCCGAGCGCCCGCGCGCCGAGGTGGACGAGGTGGAAGTCGCCCGGAGTGCCGTCGACGGCCGAGTACATGTCCATGGGCGAGACGACCACCCGGTTGCGCAGGGTCAGTCCGCGCAGCCGGAACGGCGTGAACATCGGCGGTGTCCCGGCCGGGACACCGGCCTCGCGCTCGACCGAGGAGACGAAGCCGGGGTCGCGCAGGCGCAGGTTGTCGTGGGTGACCCGGCGGCTCCGGGTGAGCAGGTCGAACGCGAACCGCCGCGGCGGGCCACCGATATGGACGGGGAGGTCCTCGAACCACTCCAGGCTCGCGCGGGCGGCGCGCTGCGTGGACTCCACCACCGGGCGCCGTTCGGCCTCGTACGCGGCCAGGGCCGTGGCGACGTCGGGCTGGCGGTCCAGCTGGGCGGCCAGGGCCACGGCGTCCTCGACGGCGAGCTTGGTGCCGGAGCCGATGGAGAAGTGGGCGGTGTGCGCGGCGTCGCCGAGCAGGACCGTGTTGCCGTGCCACCAGCGCTCGTTGGCGACGGTGCGGAAGGCCGTCCAGGCGGAGCGGTTGGAGTGCAGCGGGCGCCCGTCGAGGAGGTCCGCGAAGCAGGCGCCGCACCGTTTCAGGGTCTCGGCCTCGTCGCACCGGTCGAATCCCGCGCGTCTCCACACCTCCTCGCGCATCTCGACGATGACGGTGCTGGAACCGGCGTTGTACGGGTACGCGTGCAGCTGCACGATGCCGTGCCCGGTCTCGGCGAACTCGAAGCGGAAGGCGTCCAGCGGGAGTTCGGCGGAGAGCCATATGTAGCGGCAGCGGTGGGTGGTCAGCGTGGGACGTAAGTGGTCACGGTGGGCGTCGCGCGTCCGGCTGCGGACGCCGTCGGCGGCGATGACGAGGTCGTACGAGCGTGCCAGTTCCGCCGCGGGCGGGGCCTCCGTGCGGAAGCGGAGGCCGACGCCGAGGGTGCGGCAGCGCTCGTGGAGGATCTCCAGGAGCCGGTGCCGGCCGAGGGCGGCGAAGCCGTGGCCGCCGGAGCGCAGCACCGTGCCGCGGCGGACGACGTCGATGTCGTCCCAGCGCACGAACTCGCGCTGCAGCGCGGCGAAGACGGCCGGGTCGGCGCCCTCCATGCCGTCGAGCGTCTCGTCGGAGAAGACGACGCCGAAGCCGAAGGTGTCGTCGGGGGCGTTGCGCTCCCAGAGGGTGATCTCGCGTTCGGGTGCGCGCTGTTTCAGCAGGGCGGCGGCGTAGAGGCCGCCGGGTCCGCCGCCGATGACGGCGACGCGCTGCGCGGCCGGTGCGCTCATCGGCCCTGCCACTTGGGTGGCCGCTTCTCGGTGAAGGCGGCGTGGAACTCGGCGTAGTCGGCGCCGTTCATCAGCAGCGCCTGCGTGGTGGCGTCGAGTTCGACGGCGGCGGAGAGCGGCATGTCGAGTTCGGCGGTGAGCAGGGCCTTGGTCTGGGCATGGGCGAGAGCGGGCCCGTCGGCGAGACGGCGGGCGAGAGTGCGGGCGGCGGCAGGGGCGCCGCCCTCTTCCGTCAACTGACTGATCAGACCGATGCGTTCGGCCTCCTCGGCCTGCACCGGTTCGCCGAGCATGAGCAGCCGTGTGGCGTGGCCGAGGCCGACGACGCGGGGCAGCAGGTACGCGGCGCCCATGTCGCCGCCGGAGAGGCCGACCTTGGTGAAGAGGAAGACGAAGCGCGCGGTCGGATCGGCGACGCGGAAGTCCGCGGCGAGCGCGAGCACGGCGCCCGCGCCGGCGGCCACCCCGTGCACGGCGGCGATCACGGGGAACGGGCAGCTGCGCAGGGCCTGGACGACCTGGCCGGTCATCCGGTTGAAGTCCAGGAGCTGCCGGGTGTCCATGGCGAGGGTGGCGCCGATGATCTCGTCGACGTCCCCGCCGGAACAGAAGCCGCCTCCCTCGCCGCCGAGGACGAGGGCGCGCACGCTTCCGTCGCGGGCGAGTTCGGGCAGCAGGTCGCGCAGGTCGGCGTAGGCGCCGAAGGTGAGGGCGTTGAGCCTGCCGGGCCGGGTGAGGGTGACGGTCGCGACTCCGGCGTCGAGGGCGAGGCGCAGGTGCCGCCACTCCTCGACGCCGGTGCGGGATGCGGAGCCGGTGAACGGACTCATCGGGCGTCCTCCTTCTGCCGAAGGGAGGTGCGGAGTGCCTGCCCGGGGAAGCTATCACCGGTACGTGACTGTCGTCACGAGTGCGCGATAGAAATTGCGCGACACTGCGCCCCGTCAGGGGCGCGGGGAACTGCGCGACCAGCCCCCGCGGGCCCGCAGATCGAGCGAAACGATCAGTCCCCCAACGCCGCCACCATCAGCGCCTTGATGGTGTGCATCCGGTTCTCCGCCTCGTCCCAGACCACCGAGTGGACGGACTCGAAGACCTCGTCCGTGACCTCCAGCGAGGTCAGCCCGTGCCGCTCGTGGATCTCCTGGGCCACCGAGGTGCCCAGGTCGTGGAAGGCCGGCAGGCAGTGCAGGAACTTCACTGCCGGGTTGCCCGTCGCATGCAGGACGTCCATGGTCACGGCGTACGGGGCGAGCAGGGCGATCCGGGCGTCCCAGATCTCCTTGGGCTCGCCCATCGACACCCACACGTCGGTGGTGATGAAGTCGGCATCGCGCACGCCCTCCCCGACGTCCTTGGTGAGCGTGATCCGTGCGCCGCTGGTCTCGGCGATCCGGCGCGCCTGGGCCACCACCTCGGCGGACGGCCACAGTTCCTCGGGGGCCACGATGCGGACGTCCATGCCGAGGAGGGCACCGGTGATGAGGTAGGAGTTGCCCATGTTGTACCGGGCGTCGCCGAGGTAGGCGTAGGCGACGCGCTCCAGCGGCTTGCTGGTGTGCTCGGTCATGGTGAGCACGTCGGCCAGCATCTGCGTGGGGTGCCACTCGTCGGTGAGGCCGTTGAAGACGGGGACGCCCGCATGGGCGGCCAGCTCCTCGACCGTCTCCTGGCCATGGCCGCGGTACTCGATGGCGTCGAACATCCGGCCGAGCACCCGTGCGGTGTCCCTGACGGACTCCTTGTGGCCGATCTGCGAGCCCGCGGGGTCGAGGTAGGTGGTGGAGGCGCCCTGGTCGGCGGCGGCGACCTCGAAGGCGCAGCGGGTGCGGGTGGAGGTCTTCTCGAAGATCAGCGCGATGTTCCGGCCCTGGAGCCTGCGCTCCTCACTGCCCGCGCGCTTGGCGGCCTTGAGCTCGGCGGCCAGCTCGATCAGGCTGTGGAACTCCTTGGCGGTGAGGTCCGTTTCCTTGAGGAGGTGGCGGCCCTTGAGGTCTGTCGCCATGGGGTGGCTCCTAGGTCTGGCAACTGCACGGGATGTGGAAGCTCATACAAGTTTTCGTATCATTATGCACACCCTCACCTTCCGCCCCTATACCGCGTCCCGTTCGACCGGGCAGCTCATGCACCTCGGCCCTCCCCTGCCCCGGCCCAGCTCGCTGCCCGGGATGGTGATGACCTCGATGCCGTGCTTGCGCAGGTAGGTGTTGGTGGTGGCATTGCGCTCGTAGGCGACCACGACGCCCGGCTCCAGGGCCAGCACGTTGCAGCCGTCGTCCCACTGCTCGCGCTCCGCCGCGTGCACGTCCTGCCGGGCGGTCAGGACACGGATCGAGTCCAGCCCCAGGGCGGCGGCGATGGCACGGTGCATGTGCTCCGGCGGATGGTCGGTGACCTTCAGCTCCCGCTCCCCGGCGCCGGGCTCGATGGTGTACGAGCGGAGCATGCCGAGGCCCGCGTACTGCGTGAACGTGTCCCCGTCCACCATGGTCATCACGGTGTCCAGGTGCATGAACGCCCGCCGCTTGGGCATGTCCAGCGCCACGATCGTCTTCGCCGAGCCCGCGGCGAACAGCCCGCGGGCCAGCATCTCCACCGCCTGCGGGGTCGTCCGCTCGCTCATGCCGATCAGCACGGCGCCGCGGCCGATGACGAGCACGTCGCCGCCCTCGATGGTGGACGGATAGGCCGACTGCCCCTCGCACCAGACGCGGAAGTCGCCCATGGCGAAGAGCGGGTGGTGCCGGTAGACCGCCTCGTAGTGCACGGTCTCGTGCCAACGGGCGGGCCAGCGCATCGCGTTGATGCTCACGCCGTCGTATATCCAGGCCGAGGTGTCGCGGGTGAAGAGGTGGTTGGGCAGCGGGTTCAGGAGGAAGTCGTCGAGGTCCATGGCATGGAAGCGGATGGAGACGGGCTCGGCGTGCCGCTCCAGGAACTCCCGCTTGGTCATGCCGCCGATGAGCCACGACGTCAGCTCGGCCTCGGGCATCCCGTCGAAGGCGGCCCGCAGATGCCCGGTGGCCAGGGGGCCGAACTCCTTCTCGTCGAAGACTCTGTCCAGCACCAGGGAACGGGCCCGGGGCGCCTGCAGGCTCTCCTGCAACAGGTCCTGGAAGAGGTGCACCTCGACGCCGCGCTCGCGCAGCACGTCGGCGAAGCCGTCGTGCTCGGCGCGGGCACGGCGCACCCACAGCACGTCGTCGAAGAGGAGGGCATCCTTGTTCGACGGGGTGAGGCGCTTGAGCTCCAGGTCCGGGCGGTGCAGGATGACGCGGCGCAGCCGCCCGGCCTCGGAATCGACGTGGAATCCCATGCCTCCATCCTCGCCCCGGAGCGGGGTGAATACTCGGCATGGACGGCACGGAGTGCCGCACGGCTGCCGCCCCGGGGCGAGTCCGGTGGATCTTCGCGCCCCTTACAGGGCGCTGCCGCGCCCCGGCGCGTACCAGACCCGTTCCGCAGGAACGTCCACCAGCTCGCGCTCGGGCCAGCGCAGAGCACTCAGGCGACCGCCGAAGACGGCTCCCGTATCCAGGCAGACGGTGTTGTTCAGCCACGTCGCCGTGCGCATCGGGGTGTGGCCATAGACGACGGCGGCGCGGCCGCGGTAGTCCTCGGCCCACGGGTGGCGCACGGGCAGGCCGTACTCGTCCGTCTCGCCCGTGGTCCGGCCGTACAGGGCGTGCGCACGGACCCGGCCCGACGTGCGGCCGTGGTACTTCTCGGGCAGCCCGGCGTGGCAGACGACGAGGCGACCGTCGTCGAGGAGGTAGTGGCTGACCAGCGAATCGACGAACTCCCGCACCCGCCCGCGGAATTCCGGATCCCGTCGGCTCTCCCGGTCCAGCTGGGCAAGGGTCTCGGCGAGGCCGTTCGCGGCCGTGTTCCCGCGGCCGTCGAGACGGCGGCCGAGCTTGTTCTCGTGGTTACCGGCGACGCACAGGGCGTGACCGTCGGCGACCATGCCCATCACCAGGCGCAGCACACCGGGGCTGTCCGGGCCGCGGTCGACGAGGTCGCCGACGAACACGGCGGTGCGCCCCGCCGGGTGGACGGCGCCGACGGGCCGGCCGGCCGCGTCGCGGGTGAGGGCGTAACCGAGCGCGGTGAGCAGGCTCTCCAGCTCGGAGCGGCAGCCGTGCACGTCGCCGATGATGTCGAACGGGCCGGTGAGACGGCGCAGATCGTGCGGGTTGCGCTCGCGGACGATCTCGGCCGCCTCGATCTCCTCGGCGCCGCGCAGGACGTGCACGCGACGGCGGAAGCCTTCGCTCTCCAACCGGCCCAGGGAGCGCTGCAGTTCGCTCCGGTGCCGCTGAAGGGCCTGCCGCGGCGGGGCGACCCTGCCCGGGCGGGCGGCGTTGCGCTCGGCGCACACGTGCTCGGGGACGTCGAGGACGACGGCGACGGGCGGCACGTCGTGCTCACGGGCCAGCCGGAGGAGCTCCTTGCGGCTCTCCGGCCGGACGTTGGTCGCATCGACGACGGTGAGACGGCCGCGGGCCAGCCGCTTGTCGACGATGCAGTGCAGCACTTCGAAGGCGGCTGCACTCGCACTCTGGTCGTCCGCATCGTCACCGACCAGGGCACGGCAGAAGTCGGAGGAGACGACCTCGGTGGGCCTGAAGTGCCGTGCGGCGAAAGTGGACTTGCCGGACCCGGTAGCCCCGACGAGCACCACCAGGCACAGCTCGGGAACGGACAGGACATGGGGAGTGCGGACGCCTCCCGCATCGCTCGTGGCATCGCTCGTACTCATGCTGCCTCGCCCTCCTGTCCGCCTCACCGTCGTCGCGCGCCGGGTGTGACGACGGCGCCCCGACGGGCACGGCGGGCCGCGCCGACGGTGCGCAGGACGGCGAAGATCACCTCACGCCCTGGCCACCCTATGACACGGGCCGTGCCCCGCCGGGGGCCGGTCCGCCGCCGATCACGTCGGCCAGCGCCGCGATCCGCTCCGGCCCCACACGGCAGCAGCCGCCCACGAGCCGCGCCCCGGCGGCCACCCACTCGCGGGCGAGCCCGGGCTCGAAGGTGGGACGCCCCTGCCAGTCCCGCGCCGCCGCATCCCACCCCTCCCCGCTGTTCGGATACACCACCACCGGCTTGCCCGTGACGCGCGCCGCCGTCTCCACCGCGGGGCCCACGTCGTACGGATCGCAGCAGTTGACCCCGACGGCGATCACCTGCTCGTTCCCCGCGGCCAGGGCAAACGCCTCCGCCAGCGGCTGCCCGGCCCGGGTGCGCTCCCCGGAGGCGCTGAACGTCAGCCACACCGGCACCCCGCACCCCTGCACCGCCCGCAGCAGGGCCTCGGCCTCGACGGCGTCCGGCACCGTCTCCAGCGCGAGCACGTCCGGCCCGGCCGCGGCCAGCGCCGCGACCCGCGGCCGGTGGAACCGCTCCAGCTCGGCCACGCCCAGCCCGTACCGCCCGCGGTACTCGCTGCCGTCCGCGAGCATCGCCCCGTACGGCCCGACGGACGCGGCGACCCACACCTCGCCCTCCTCCCGGGACGCCGCCCGCCGGGCCAGAGCGACACTGCTCCGCAACAGTGCCGCGGCCTCCTCCCGCCCCTTGCCCCGGCGGGCGAACCCCTCGAACGTGGCCTGGTAGCTGGCCGTGATGAGCACCCGTGCGCCCGCCCTCACATACGCCGCGTGCGCCTGCTCGATCTGCTGCGGATCGTCGGCGAGCAGCCGGGCCGACCACAGCTCGTCGGACAGGTCACAGCCCTGCGCCGCCAGCTGGTTGGACAACCCGCCGTCCAGGACGAGCGGGCCGCGCGCCAAGGCGTCGGCGAGCGATATGGAGGGCGCGGGCATCGAGTGCTCCTTTCCTCGGTTCTCCTCGGTTGTCCTCGGTTCCGGGGGTGCCGTGGGCTCAGCTCAGCTGGGACATGACCTGGGAGGAGATCAGCTCCAGGTGATCCAGGTCGTCCAGGTCGAGGAGCTGGAGGTAGATCCGGGAGGAACCGACCGCCGCATAGCGACCGATCTTCTCGACCACCTCGGCCGGGGACCCCGCCAGGCCGTTCGCCTTGAGCTCGTCCACCTCGCGGCCGATGGCGGCGGCCCGCCGGGCCACCTCGGCATCGTCCTTGCCGACGCAGACCACCAGGGCGTTGGAGTACACCAACTCGTCGGCCTTGCGCCCGGCGGCCTCGGCCGCCGCCCGGACCCGGCCGAACTGCCGCTCCGTGTCCTCCAGGGACGCGAAGGGGATGTTGAACTCGTCGGCGTACTTCGCGGCCAGCCGCGGCGTGCGCGAGGCCCCGTGACCACCGATCAGCACCGGCACCCTGCCCTGCGCAGGCTTGGGCAGCGCCGGGGAGTCGGTGAGCCGGTAGTGCTTCCCGTCGAAGCTGAAGGTGCTGCCCACCTCCGTCTCCCACAGGCCCCTGACGATGGCCAGCTGCTCCTCCAGGCGGCCGAACTTCTCCTTCGGGAAGGGAATGCCGTACGCGGTGTGCTCCTCCTCGAACCAGCCCGCCCCCAGGCCCAGCTCGACCCGGCCACCCGACATCCGGTCGACCTGGGCCACCTGGATCGCGAGGACCCCGGGCAGCCGGAACGTCCCCGCGGTCATCAGCGTGCCCAGCCGGATGCGGCGGGTCTCCCGGGCGAGCCCGGCCAGGGTGATCCAGGCGTCGGTCGGCCCGGGCAGACCGTCCGCGGACCCCATGGCGAGGTAGTGGTCGGAGCGGAAGAAGGCGTCGAAACCCAGGTCCTCGGTGGCCTTGGCGACGGTGAGCAGAGTGTCGTAGCTCGCCCCTTGCTGGGGCTCGGTGAAAATGCGCAGGTCCATCCCTCCATCCTGCCTGCTCGAACGTGCGTCAACCGATCAGCACCCGACCCGCCCCGCCCACCTCGGTCGGGTGAATTTCCGTCACCTCCGCCGACTGTCGGACCGCCCGCCAGTATCCGGCGCGCCCGGTGATCGTTGGCTCGGGCGGAGCCGGACCGCCCGGCACCCGCGCCGGTGTCCGCTGCCGGAGACGACGACCGCAACACCGCCCGCCCGCACCGGGAGGGCCGGGGCCGAGGAGGCCACCATGACCCAGGGAGCCGTGCCCGACGAGGCAGTGCCGAGCGAGGCCGCTTCCCCGCAGCAGGATGCACCGAAGGGCCTGCTGCAGCAGATGGAGGAGCTGATGGCAGCGCTGAACGCCAACCTGTCGCAGCTCGACGCCGACCTTCAGTCCTCGGCCCAGCGCTTCCCGCCCGGGGCGGAGCCTGCGCACGACGCGGGCGGCGCCGGCCCGGACACCGCGGCCGGGGACCGCACCGAGGGCTGACCGGCCGCCCGGCCGTGCGGGCTTCATGCGGCACCCCCGTGCTCCCGCAGGGCGAGCCGTCTCAGCAGGGCGCCCACCCGGTCGCTGGTCTCGTCCGCGGCATCGATGGCCTCGATGCACTGCCAGTACACGGCATCCTCCTCGCAGGCGCAGGCGACGCCCACCAGGGCTATGCCCACCTCGCCGAGGAGATCGCCCAGTTCCCTCAACGCCTGCCACGGGTCGCGCACTTCGGAGAGCTGCGACGCCCGTAGCACTCCGGCGCGCAGCGCGATCTGCCGCAGCGCGCCGGAGGCCCTGCCACCCGCCTCGCTGAGGCCGCCGGCCGCGGCCCGGGCCTCGAAGGGCCCGTGGACCGTCAGGTGGCTGCCGATCGCCTCGGCCAGCGCCTGTGTCTGCCATGCCTCGACCACGATCTCGCGCACCGTCCTGGCCTGCGCCAGGGCGGCCTGCGTGGACTTGATCAGCCGCACCGCGTCCATGCCCCGTCCCCCACATTTTCCGACTGCGCACTCTCACTACCCAGAGTGATGACTAACTGCCGGAAAAGCCAGGGGAATTCAGAAATCTGTGGATACCAAATCGGGTGTGGATAACTCAATCACTCCGGAGAGTGACGATCGTCGTGATCACCGCCCGCACCGGACTCCCGCCCGCCTACCGGAAACCGCCGCTCGTTGCGGTCGATCTTCGCGGAGAGCGCGGCCAGCGCGTCGATCCCCAACACCTCGCAGAACTGCAGCAGGTAGGCCAGCACGTCCGCGACCTCGTCCTCGACCCGCGCCGCCGTCCCCGCATCCGTCATCACCCGGGCCGACTGCTCCGGCGTCAACCACTGGAAGATCTCGACCAGTTCGGACGCCTCGACGCTCAGCGCCGCGGCAAGGTTCTTGGGCGTGTGGAACGGCTGCCAGTCGCGCGCCGCGGCGAACGCGGCGAGGCGCTGCTGCAGCGCCCTCACGTCCGCAGCGCCACCGCCGCTGCTGCCGCCGCTGCTGCCGTCGGCGACACCACTGCACTCGCCACGTCCCTCATACCCGTCGTGCCCATCGCGTCCGTCGTGCCCATGGCATCCGTCACGTCCGTCGCGTCCGTCACGTCCCGGTTCTTCACAGTCTTCCATCACACCCCAGGTCTACCATCGACGCTCCCTCCACCTCCTCCGCCATCGCCCCCGCCTCCCCACGCACCGTCCCCACCAGCCGGATGTGCCCCCGGTGGCACATCCGCCCCGCCAGTTCCAGCAGTTCCCGCGCCTGGCGCGGGTCCAGGCACCGGTCCAGCCCGTCCGCCAGCACCGTCAGCACCTGGCGGGCCGGCAGCACCTCGGTCACCGGCTCCACGGCCAGCACCCCGGGGCCGGTCAGCAGGACCAGGCACAGCGCCAGGTACCGCAACTCCCCGTCGCCCAGCCGCTCCAGCGGCGTGGCCGCCCCCGCGCTCCGGGCCAGGACGGCCCGCACGAAGCCGCCCTCCAGTCCCTGCACCGACAGCCCCTCGACCTGCCCACGGCACCCCGCCTCCGCCGCCGACACCAGCGCGGCGTGCCGGGTGACGCACTCGCTGCCGGTCCGCCCCAGGACCGCGGCGACGTTGTCGCAGGCGCTGCGCAGCCGCCCGTCGCGCGCGGCGACGGGGGCGCGCATCAGCTCCGGACGCGGGTCGCAGGCGAAGACCGAGCGCAGCGCGATCAGGACCTGTTCGGCCGCGTCGAGCACCATGCGCTGCCCCACGGTCTTGCCGGCGACGCGCAGCGGCAGCAGCGCCGTGCCGAGCCGGTCGTCGGGCAGGGGTGCGCGGGTGACGGGCACGGACCCGGCCGTGTGCCAGGCGGCCTCGACGCGGGGCTGTTCCGGGTCGCGCAGCGCCGTGGACAGCAGCGTCCGCCCCGAACCGGTCAACCGTTCGCCCACCACGCGCAGTTCGGGCTCGGCCTGCACCGCCACGTCCAGCTTCACCGGCCCCACGGGCCCCTCGACCGTGCAGCCGATCCGGAACCCGCGCCGCCCCTGGGCGTCCGGCCTGGCGTGCTGCGGCACGCACGCGCCGGCACCGCCGGCCACGGGGACGAGGGCCTCTTCGAGGGTGTCGCCGCCGGCGAGCCGGGCGAGGGCCTCGTAGGCCTGCAGGGCGCTGGACTTGCCACTGCCGCTCGCGCCCCGGAAGAGGGTCAGCGGAGCAAGCGGGAAGACGGCGTTGCGGTGGGACTTGAAAGCGGAGAGCCGGAGTTCGGTGACGGTGGGCCGCTCGAAGACGGCGGCCGGTCGGGCACGGTGTGTGTCCATGCCCGGACCGTATGCGGCGACCGTTCAGCCAAACCGTTTCAGCTGATCACTCTTCCTACGATCGGGGTACCCGGACCCCACCTCGGTCCCTTCGGGTGCGAGAAGGAAGACGTTGGTGTCGATCCGGTGCATCCCGCAGCCCAGGCCGAAGACCACGCCGCTGGCGAAGTCGAGAATCCGCCGGGCGACCTCGGTGTCGGCACTGGTGAGGTCGAGCACCACCGGCACCGCATCCATCAAATGCTCGGCGACCTCTCGTATGTCTGCGAAGAACTGCACGCGCAGAACGACCAGACGCCGCCGGTCGCGCCCCGTCTCCTCCTCGGGCAGGGCCCTGTGGTCTGGCCAGGACGGCCAGGCGTGGTGCCCGCGCAGCGGGACCACTTCGGCAAGCCCTTCCCACTGCTCATCGGTGGCCTCGGACCTGTTCACCGGCTCACCCCTCCGGGGAACGTGCTGACTATGTACATCCCGCGATTCTAGGGACAACCGGCCCCATTCGGCCCAATGACACGCGCCGTGCGGAAGCGCTCCGCCGCGAGGGCGCGTCACCTCCGCTGTCGACAGCGGCTGTTGATGGAGCGACACCTGACGGGGCGTACTCCGCACAGTCGGTTCATCAGTGGAGCAGCGTCCCACATGCCCCCACAGGACTGTGCGGCGGGTCCCAAACGAACGGTCCGACCGGGGCTGCACCGGTCGGACCGTTCCCCCGCAATCCCCCGAATTACGGAGCTCTGGGAGGGGGCGTTCAAGGATGGGCAAGGGGTGATCAGGAGTCGTACCAGACGACTCCGTCACCGCCGTCGTGCCCGATGGTCTGCGTCATGACGTTGCCATCCTGCCAGTACTTGGGGTGCTGGACCAGGAAGCCCCCGACGGACTGGACCGACGTGGCGTCGCACACGCCGTCGGTGCGGATGCAGAACCGCTGCACCGGAACGCCGTCGAACGTCGCAGGGCCGGCGCCGGGCGACGTGAATCCCAGGGCGCCCCAGCCGTCCGGCACCCGGGCCCAGATGCCGGTGCCGGGCTGCATGGGGTCGGCGTAGAGCATGCCGTTCACCTGCGAGCGGGGTATGCCGGTGCCGCCGGCGGCTATCTTCTGGAGCACCTGGTCGGCTATCTGCGCGCCTTGGGAGTAGCCGACGATCGTGAAGCGGGCGCCGGGGTCGCGGTGGTACGTGTCCTCCGCGGCGGTCAGCAGATTGCGGTACCCCTCGCGCACGCTCGCGTCGAAGCTGGGCGCGGTCACGTCCGGGACGTTGCGGCCGTTGAGCCAGGGGCCGGCGCTCGCCGGGTAGCACACCGGCACCGGGATACCGCCGTTGAGGTGCTTGTTGGCGAAGGTGTACGTGGTCGTGCAGTCGGGCGCCGATGCCGCCGAGCCGGTGCCGCCCACCTCTAGGTAGTAGTGGTGCACCGGATCCGCGTGGACGGCGGGTGCGGCGACAACGGTGGCAGCCATCATGGCCGCCGCCGCACCGGCAGCACCCGTCGCCTTCTTCCATCTGCTGGCCAGAGTCATTGCTTTGCTTCTCCTCCAGTCACGTCCGGTCACATCACGTTCGGCCACGGCGGAAACTCAACTGCTGTAGTCGCCATCGACGTTAGTGACGGCTTTGAAATCGCGATGAACCTGCAGGTGCCGGGGTCACGGGTGTCCGCCCTCCGTCCGGAGGTGCTCGACGAGGGCCCGGAGGACGAAGAGATTCGGGGTCGCGGACGCGGCGGTCTCCGGCCCGTTCCGCGTCCCGGCGACGCCGATGGTGACGGTGCCGTCCCGGATCTCGATCCGTTGCACCTGCGACCACCGCGCGGACACCCCCGCGATCCCGGCCCCTTCCCTGGTCAGCCAGACGTCCCCGAAGGTGAGCCGCTCTCCCTTGCCGAGGCGGGCGAGCGCCAGGGGCAGTTGGGCATCGGTGACGGCCCGTTGGATCTCCGGGGCCCATTCCTCCGCTGCACCGTGCGACAGCGTGATCCGTTGTCCGTCGGCATCGGTGAGCGTGAAAGTGCCGTCCTGCCGGAACACGGAGGTGGTGTCGTAGCGGAGGACACGGATCCGCCCCTTGACGACGACCGTCATTCCGCGCTCGTACAGATCCAGCCGCGCGTCCGGATTCGCCCTCGTCGCGGAGGGCAGGACGCTGCGGACGAGGGCCGGCAGGCCACGGATCCCCCGACGTTTCCCCGTGCCGTTCACGTGTGCCGCGTAGGTGGCACGCCGCCTGCCGAGGTGCGCGCGGCCGGCCGCCGCGGAGATTCTCGCCAGCAGCAGTTCCTCGCCGCGCTTCGGCGGCGTCGCCCCGGTCACGGCGTGGCTCCGGCGAGGCCGAGACCGGCGTCGTACCCGCGCAGGATCATCTGGTGCGTCCGGCGCAGCAACTGGCCCGGGGACACGCCCAGGTCGTCGGCCAGCCGGCGGCGGGTGCGCTCGAACACGGTCAGCGCGTCCGCCTGTCGGCCGCCGAGGTAGAGCGCACGCATCAGCATCGCTGCGACCGGTTCGTTCAGGGGCTGCGCCACGGTCAGGGCCCACAGCTCCTCGATCGCCTCGGTGTGCCGGCCCAACCGGAGCTGCCAGTTCAGCTTGCGTTGAGCGAGGGCGGTCCTGCGCTCGGTGAGCCGCAGCCGTTCCAGCTCGGCCGACGGTCCGGGCAGGCCGGCCAGGAGCTCCCCGCGGAACAGGCCCAGCGCCTGGGAGCAGAAGCGGACCGCCTCGGTCAGTTCGCCGGCCCGTTCGGCCGTTCCGGCGGCGGTGACGAGCTCCTCCATGCGCGCCATGTCCACCTCGGCCGCGCCGGGGAGCAGCCGGTAGCCGCACCGGCTGTGCTCGATCACCGAACCGGGGCTGTCCCCGCTGCGCAGGATCTTGCGCAGCCGGTAGATGTACACGGGCACCACGTTCGTCAGGGGAGGCTCCATCCCCCACACCCCGTCGAGCAGTTCCTGCTGACTGACCGCCCGGTCCGGGCACAGCAGCAGGGCGGCGAGCACGGACTGCTGGCGCAGGTGCCCGAGGTCGACAGGCTGCCCGCCGCGCCACGCCTGGAGCGGTCCGAGCACGGATATCCGCAACGGCGGTTCCGGAGCGCGGTGTTCCGGAGCATGGCGTTCCGGAATATGTCGTTCCGGCGTATGTCGGACGACGGCTCGCGATGCCAGGTTCGGCGCCTGCCTGCGGGGGCCGCGGCCGGGTGTGACGAGGCCGCAGTCGAAGGCGTGGACGATGGCGGCGGCCCGGTCGCGCAGCCCGAGGGCGGCGAGGATCCGCGCGAGGTGTCCGGCCACGGTGTCCTGGGGGATGGAGAGTGCGGTGGCGATCTCGGCGTCCCTCATGCCGCAGCCGACTGCGTAGAGCACTTCGCGCTCTTGGTGGGTGAGGGGGGCAAGAGTGGGCTGGGAGATGGTTGCGGTCGTCGGCATCGTGGCTCCCCGGGCTCCGGACTGCTCGGTGTGCTGGGCGGTCTGACGCATGCCGTCGACGCTGGCCGCGAGGCCGGGAAACGGACAGGCCAAGGGACCGGCCGTATGCGGCCGGTGGCCGCGATAGAGTCCCTCACCTGGGGAAATCGACGTGTCCGGGGCGGGAAGGTCGGAACCTGTGAGCAGTGAGTTCAGCACGCTGTTGCGGCAACTGCGGCGCCGGGCGGGGATGACCCAGGAGGCTTTGGCGGAGCGCGCCAAGGTCGGGGTGCGCACCATCCGCGGGCTGGAGACGGGCGAGCGCGCCGACCCCAGGGTGACCACGGTGCGGCTGCTGGCCGACGCGCTGGGGCTGGGGCCGGAGGAGCGCGAGGCGTTGCTGGCGGCGGCGGTGCGACGGGGAGCGGAGGGTGAGCCTCCGGCGGAGCCGACGGTCGAACCGGTCGTAGCACTGCCCAGTTCAGCATTGGACGAATCCCTCGCTGACGTCGCCGATCAACTGGCGCAGGCGGTGGCGGCCCGCTGGCAGCGCGAGGAGGAACAGCGACAGGTCCACGATCCGTACCCGCTGCCGGTGCGCTGGCAGGCGGTTCCCGAGGAGTTGACGGACCACTGGGCCAACATCCGCCGCCTGCCTGCCGGGAGTGCGCAGGGCCCGCTGGACCTGAGCGGGCGGCTGGACGAGATCGTGGGCGTGTACCGGAGAATCCCGTCCGGCCGGCTGGTGGTACTGGGCCGGTCCGGCTCGGGAAAGACAGTACTGACCGTCCGATTCGTCCTCGACTATCTGAAATCGCGTACCCGCGCCGACGCCGTACCGGTGATCTTCAGCATCGGCTCGTGGGATCCCACGGTCATCACGTTCCGCGCCTGGCTGACCGCGCAGTTGACACGGGACTACCCGGGTCTCGCGGCCGCGGCACCGGGCGGCTCGACCCTGGCGGCCGTCCTGGTCGAGACGGGCCGGGTGCTCCCCGTACTGGACGGCTTCGACGAGATAGCCGACGGCCTGCGCCGCCCGGCGCTGGAGTCGCTCAACGCGACCACGCTTCCGCTGCTGTTGACGAGCCGTCCGAAGGAGTACGAAGCGGCAGTGGCGGAGACGGACGTGCTCACCGCCGCCGCGGCAGTGGAGCTGACCGATCTCGCCCTGGACGACCTGGCGGACTACCTGCCGCGCACCACGCGCAAGTCCCGCGGCGGGGACCCCACGGCGACCGCCTGGGACCCGGTGCTGAACGAGCTGCGCGAACGGCCGGAGGGCCGGGCCGCCGCCAACCTCGCCGTGGTGCTGGCCACTCCCCTGATGGTCACCCTCGCCCGCGCCGTCTACAGCGACACGCCAGGGCAGGACCCGGCTGCGCTCCTGGACACCCGGCGGTTCGGCAGCCCCGAGGAACTGGAGGACCACCTCCTCGACAACTTCACCACTTCCGTCTACCGCCCGCGGCCCGGACGGCACCACGAGTTCGACCCCGAACGGGCCAGGTACTGGCTCGGCTACCTCGCCGACCACCTGACGCGGCTCGACACCCCCAACCTGGAGTGGTGGCGCCTCGGTTGTGCGGCGCGGCGCTCCACGCGCACGCTGGTGACGGCACTGGTGATAGGCGTCGTCATAGGCCTGACCGACGTCCTCGTCGGCATCATCAACGACATGCTGTCCTTCCAGATCCTGGACGGACTGGTGGCGGGGCTCTTCGCCGGGCTCGTGTTCGGGATCACGTACTGGTTCATGGTCGCGGCCAAGGGCGCGGCGGTGGCCCCGACCAGCGTGCGCATGAGACTGTTCGGCAGAACGGGCAGGCCGGCACGAAGAGCCCTCCACCGATTGCTGATCGGGTTGCTCTTCGGCCTCGCCTTCGGCTCCGGCTTCGGCGCCCTGGACGGACTGTCCCACGTCCTCTACGGCACCGACCTCACATCCTGCCTACGCGCCGCCCTAGCCAACGGCGTCTTCTTCGGAACCGTCTTCGCCCTGGGCGCCGGCCCGGCCTTCGCCCTCCTGGCCCTCCTGGAAACCCCTCTGGACATCCGCTCCGCCGTCAACCCGGTAAGCCTCCTGCGCGAAAACAGCCGGACGGTCATCACCCAATTCGCCGTCTGGGCCCCGGCCTTCGGCCTCCTGGTCGGCTCCGGCTCCGGGGTCGTCATCCACAACCTGCCGGCCTTCCTGGGCGCGTACAACTGGAACCTCTCGGGAGCCCTCAAACTGGGCATGGCCAGCGGCCTGGGCGGCGGCCTGGGCTACTCGCTCGGCCTGACGGCCTGGGGGCAATGGGTGGTCTTCTCCCGCATCTGGCTCCCGTTGACGGGGCGGTTGCCGTGGTCGGTCATGGCGTTCCTGGAGGACGCCTACGAGCGGGGGGTGCTGCGCCAGGCGGGGGCGGTGTACCAGTTCCGGCATGCGCGGCTGCAGGGGTATTTGGCGCGGGGGTATGGGGGCGGCGGGTGAAGGGGTGAGGTGGCGGGACCTTACTACCCCCTTGGCGTTCCTCGTTCGCTACCTCCGGATGCCCGGTCAGATCCCTCGGATGCTGCCCTCCGGCCGGTCCCCCAAGTTCTCTGACGGATGCCGGCCCCTCTGGCTCCCCACCCATGACACCTCCGCCGCACTGCGGGGCGTCCCGGCCCACGTGCAGTGCCTCACGCAGGCTATTCCTGTCTTCGGCTCTCCGACTGCGTTTTCGTCACCTTCGCGAAGGCTGCGGGGTCGTGCGGTGAAGTACGCACGTCCCTCTGCATGATGTCGGTCCCAGTCATGACCATGTCTTCACCCGACCGAGCCGCGCCCCTGGGACGATATCGGCTGCCCGCTGGGTAGGTTCGGGCCGAGCTGACTGGGGAACGGGGGCGGCGACAGTTGGGGTGGCGCGAGGAGATCGCTACGGCGCTAGGCGAATTGATCGCGATGACGGGAGGTGCTGGGAGGACCGCCCGCTGGCAGCGGATCGGGCGTGCGGTCCGCACCGGCGAGCCGGGCCGTTACGCGGTCGACCTGCGCGGCTCCGACATCGGACCGGACCAGCTGGACGGGCTGCGGCTCGCGGGCCCGGAGTCGGACGGTATCGAGGCAGACGGGTTCTCCGTTTCCGAGACAGTGCAGAACGGTTCCCTGCTCATACTGAAGGTCGCCGAGTTCGCCGACATCGCCGATCCGTATCTGTGGATGCTGAAGCAGCCCCCGACCTTTCTCGTCGAGGCACTGCGCGACGGCATCGCGGGGCTGGGCGAGGCTCCTCTGGCAGCTGCGCTGGCCGCGCGGGTGATCGGCGGGGAGTCTTCTCCGGCTCCTGACCCTCCGGGCTTTCACCCTGCCCAGAGCGATGCCTATCGCGCCTGCCTCGGCAAGGGAGTCCATCTGATCTGGGGGCCGCCGGGTACGGGCAAGACAACGGTCCTCAAGCGCGCCATCGGTGACCTCATCGCTCGTGGCGAACGGGTTCTGCTGGTCTCCGCCACCAACGTCGCGGTGGACAACGCCCTGCTGGGTGTCGTCAAGGAGAACCGTCACAGTCCCGGTGCCATCGTCCGCGTAGGCCCTCCTCAGCTGAGAGAGGTCGCTGACAACCCGGAGGTGTCGCTGCCACTGATGGTGCGTGAACGTCTCGCGGAGACAGCCGAGCAGCGCCGCAAGATCGAGGCGGCGCTGGTGGACATCCGTGCGCGCGGAGAGGAGTTGGCAGCTCTGGATACGGCGCTCGTACGCTTCGATTCGCCCGCGTACTTCGCGGCGCTGAAGCTGCTGCGCACGCCCGGCCAGGATCTCGCATCCGTCCAGGCCCGGGCAGCGGAGGGCCGGGCCCTGGTCGAGGAGGCAGAGGTGACGCGGGAGGCCGCTGACGCAGCGGCGATCGAGGCTCAGGCACGCTGGGACAAGACAGACGCATCACGCCGCCAGTGGGACGAGGTCAGTCGGCTACGGAAGGAGCAACTCCGCGTCCGGAAAGCAGCGGAACGCAGAGAGGCCGATGTCCTGATGGCCGAGGACGGCCTCCGTGACCTTCAAGGGGAGTTGCGGACGCTGGAAAGCAAGGGGTCCATGGCCCGATGGCGCAGCCGCGACAAGCGGCAGGAACTTCTCGAGCAGCTGGCCACAGCCGAGAAGGACATCTCCCGTAAGCGCCTCGATGCGAAGGACGCACGCACGACGGCGACCACACATATCGCCACGCTGGAGACGCAGCTGGCAGAGCTGATCGCGACCATCGTGCACAAGCCAGAGGAGATCGTTGCGCGCGGGAACGCGCTCCGGTCCGCGGAGGCGGGGCAAGTGTCCGCCAGACAACACGAGTCCAACTGCCGGCAGGAGTCCGGCCGACGGGAACAAGCCGCCACGCGCACCATGAAGGCGGCGGACCTCACCGCATACGCCCAACAACAGGACTGGCCCGCTCTCCACGTCCGAGCCGAGCGAATACGGCCGCAGGTGACAGTCGACAGCGAGCAACGGGCCTCATTGGAAGAGCAATTCCAGCAGGTTCAGGAAGCGTATGAACGCCTCGCCCGCAACGCGCAGGGCGAAATCATCAAAGGTGCCAAGCTCGTGGCCACCACCCTCGCCCGCTTCCGCACCAACAAGGCCGTCTTCAAGGGTCCGTACGACGTTGTCCTGGTCGACGAAGCAGGTGCTGCGACCTTGCCCGAGGTGATCCTCGCAACGGCGAAGGCGACATGCACAGCAGTACTGCTCGGTGACTTCATGCAGCTCGGTCCCGTCATCGAGTCGAGGCTCAAAGATCTGGACCGTCCGGACGTGAAGCGATGGCTGCTTCCCGACGTCTTCCAGCACTGTGGGATACAGGACCCGCAGGACGCGCAGCGGCATCCGGCCTGCGTCACCCTTTTCCAGCAGCACCGCTTCGGACCAGCGGTCATGCGCCTTGCCAACACGCTCGCCTACGGCGGGGTGCTGGAAGGCGGCAGACAAGCTGCGGCGCCGAGGCCGCCGGACGATCCCGAGATCGTCATCGTCGACACCGACGGGCTGCATGAGCTGGCCAGGGCTCACCTGACCGGCAGCCGAAGCGGCTGGTGGCCGGCGGGTTCTCTGATCGCCAGAGCACTGGTGGAGTACCACCGCGAGAAGGGCGAGGAGGCGGGGATCGTCACACCCTACGGGGTTCAGGCGGACACGACCCTGGAGGCTCTACGGGATGTCGAGGGCCGAGGTGGCCCCCTGGCCGAGGTGGGCACGGCGCACCGATTCCAGGGACGGGAGTTCCCCGTGGTCGTCTTCGACACTGTGGAGGGCGCAGACAGCCGGGAACTCTGGATGGCGTTGGCGCGTCGGGGGCCTGGGGCCAACGACTGGGAACGGGATGGCGTACGCCTGTTCAACGTCGCGGCCACGCGCGTCCAGACGCGGCTGTACGTCATTGCCAGCTGGCAGCGCATCGAGTCCTCGAAGAACGACAAGGTGTTCACACACCTGGCTGCGATGGTCAACACCCCCGGAGTGCGCCGCCTGCAGGCCAAACACCTGATCACGCCGCCCCAGAAGGACAACCCGATGCTGGGCGGGTTCGGAGCAGCTCTCGCCGATGTCCTGGCCCGGCATGTGGAAGTGACCGATATCCAGGACGAGCTGGCGTTCTTCAGGGCCTTCGAGGACGAGATCCGCACGGCACGGACCTCACTGTGGCTGTGGGCCCCATGGGTGGCGAACCGGGTACGCAGCATCCTGCCCCTGCTCCGGGACGCGGCCCAGCGCGGAGTGCGGATCACGGTGTTCCTGCGCGACGACACGGACCAGATTCAGAGCCGGCCGATCAACCAGGCGCTGATCGCGGACCTCCGGGCTGTGGTGGACACAGTCGTCCCCGTCAACGTCATGCACCAGAAGATCGTGGTGATCGACGAACGGACCGTAATGATCGGCAGCCTCAATGCGCTGTCCCAGAGCTGGACCCGTGAGGTGATGCTGACCATGCACGGCGGCCATTTCGCACGCAAGCTGCTTCAGCAGCAGCACGCCGAGCTGTTCGCCCGCCCGCCGAAGTGCGGCCGCTGCGGCGGCAGAAGCATCGAACTCCGCCGCCGGACGAACGGCACCTGGTTCTGGCGCTGTTACGACACCACCTGCAAGACAGGCCCGTCGGGCCGCAGCAACGCCTGGAATCAGAACATCCAGCTGGCCGGCGGCAGGCCCTGAGGTCCGGGATCCGCTGCGCGCAGCCCTGCACCCCCGGTCACCGCTGCAGCTCAGGCCCCGTAGGGAGGACCAATGAATCGAACATCCTTTCCTCGATGACGCCGGTGTGCAGTAGGGGCTTTGCCGGATACTTCCCATCGTTGGAAAGTCGGTGGGCGGGAGAGGCCGTTGATGAAGTTCGAGGACCGGGTTCCCTTCGTGGTCCGGTTGGATGCCGAGGACCGGCAGGCCCTCTTCGAGAGCGGGACACCTCTCACCTTCGCCGTACGGCAGGTGCTGCTTCAGGAGCATGAGCCCTCGGCACACGCACTGATCCTTCTGTCCGGCTGGACGAAGGTGACCTCGGCGGCCGCGAACGGCTACGAGGCGCTGTTGGCGCTGCGGGGTCCCGGCGACATCGTCGGGGAAGGGGCCGTACTCAGCGGACGTCCCAGAGGGGCGACCGTGACGGCGCTGGGACGGGTCGAGGCCCTGGCCGTCGACGCCGACCGGTTCAGCAGGCTCCTCGATGACCGACCTGGCATTTCGCGGAAGTTGCTGACGCTGACTGCGGACCGGATGCGTGACAGCGACCGTCGACGCGTGCAGTACGCGGCCCTGAACGTGCAGGAGCGATTGGCCCTGTTGTTGCTGGAACTGATCGACAGCCACGGGGAGGACACGGAGAACGGAGTACAGCTGACGCCCGGGCTAACCCAGAGCGAGCTGGCCGGTTCGGTGGGCGCCTCAAGGGAAGCGGTGGCCCGGTTGCTGAAGGGGCTGCGGGAGCGCGGCATCGTGCGCACCGGGCGGCGGGGTCTGGTGGTGGTGCGACCGGACGTGCTGCGGAGGATGGCGGGCCAGGAGTACCGGTGAAGCGCGTCCGGGGCCTGCACGGTATGCAGGTTCCGTTGTGTGCACATGGTCACATTCGGAGTGTGCTAGGTTCCATCGCCTCCAACTCGGTTCCGGTGGCACCTTTTCGGTGTCCCGAAGGCCTTCACCGGCCTGCATCTCCAGTGGAAGGCGACCATGCGCGAGCCTGTCAACCGGACCATCCTGCTCCTCGACATTGAGCGGTTCAGCCGCGGTGACGACGTGGTGCAGGCCGTCCTCCGGCGCACCCTGAACACGGTCGTCGACCAGTTATTGGAGGCTGCGGGTGCCGAGGCCACCCAGCAGTACCGTGAGGACCGCGGTGACGGTCTGATCGTGCTCATCAGCGGAGACGTGGCCAAGACCGCGGTCCTCCGCTCGCTCATCACCGTCACACCCGAACTCCTCCACGACCACAACCGCTTGGCATCGGTCAGCGCGCAGATGCGACTGCGGATGGTGCTCGCCGCGGGCGAGGTCGCTCACGACCCGCAGGCGGGCACCACGGGAGGGCTCGTCGGGCACGACCTCAATCAGGCCTGCCGGCTGCTCGACTCAGACGCCCTGCGCACCGCCCTCGCCGAGCAGACGGACCGGGGCTGCGTCCTGGCGGTGAGCGACCCGGTCTACGAGGGGATCGTCCGTCACGGCCATCACGGGGTCCGGCCGGAGCTCTTCCGGCGAACGGATGTGAAGGTCAAGGACGGTGTGCTGTCGGCCTGGCTCCATCCGGCCGACCAGGCTGAGCAGGCGGCCGCCCCCTCGCCCGTCTCCAGGCCGCAGGAGCGGCCCCGGTCGCCCCAGCCTCCCCAGCCTCCCCAGCCTCAGGAGCAACGCGGGGGCGCAGTCTTCCACTTCCACGGCGCCCCGGTGGTGCACGGTTCACTGGTCGGTGGCGACCAGCACGGCGTCAGCGGCGGCCAGGTGACCGGCAATGTGGTCCTCGGCGGATCCGTCGCCGGACCGGCCCCGGCCAAGCCCGCCGACGACGCCCGGCCCGAGCAGCCCGAGCACGGGAGCCGGTCGTGAGCGCACCGCACGAGCACCAGAACGCTGCACAGCCCGCACAGTCCGCCGATCTGCCGGGACACACGGGGGTTGCCCCGGCAGATCCGGCGCCTGACGCGCACACCGCGCCCGACCCCGGCTCCGGCTCCGGCTCCGGCTCCGGCTCCGGCTCCGGCTCCGGCTCGGACGGAAACGACAACAACGCCGAGGGCGCAACCGAGTACGCCTGGGACTCCCGTCAAGATCTCTACCGCCACAGCCCGCGCTTCATGCTCGGCCGCTCTGCACAGCTGGGCGGCTCGCTCGTCGGCGGTGACCAGCACGGGGTCAGCGGCGGCCAGGTGACCGGCGACGTGATCCTCGGCGGCAGCAAGATCGAGTACCACCTGGGCGGCGACGGTGAGGAGAGGTCCGGCGAGATCCGGGGCGACAAAGTCGAGGCGCTGGCCCGGCACTTCGTCTTTCCGCGGATTACGGAGGACGGCGCACCGAGTCAGGAGGGGCACCGGCCCGCCGCGCACGGCGAGTGGGAACCCGGCAGCCCCTTCGACCTCGCACTCAGCAGCCTCCGCGAGCACCGCGTCGCCATCCTCTCCGGCCCCGCGACGACCGGACGTCAGACCGCGGCCCTCATGCTGCTGCGCGCCGTGGGCTCGACCGGCTACCGGGCCCTGGACCCGACGCTCTCCCCGGGCCGCCTGGCGGGCGAACTCCGCGACAAGTGCGGGCATCTCGTCGACGACTTCCCCACCACAGCCGAACGTCCCTTGCGTGAGCACCACTTACTCGCCCTGAGCGAGAAGCTGCAAGCAGCAGACAGCCACCTGGTCATCGTGGTCGGACCCCATCCCGTCATCCACGGCGCGCTCGGGCACGTGGCATGGCAGCCGCCGGAGCCCGCCGAACTGCTGCGCGGGCACCTGCGTCACAAGGACCTGGCGGACCGTGGCGTCGACGAGCTCCTCGCGCTCCCCGAGGTGCAGTCGGTCCTGGGGCACCGCAGGCCGGTGAACGACCTGGCCAACTTCGCCGACCGGATCGCCGCCTACGCCCAGGGGACCCTGTCCTTGCCCGATCTCGCCGCCTACGGTCACTACGCCGCCGAACGGCAAGTGCGGGCCTGGTTCGACGGTACCGAACAGAGCCTGCACGACAAGGCGTTCCTGATCGCACTCGCGACCTTCGACGAGGCCGCCTATCCCCTCACGGCCGAACTGAGCGACGTCCTCTTCGGCTTGCTGCAACGGATCGAGAATCCCGGGGAGCCGGCCTGCATCCCCGTCTTCGGCACCTCGAGCGCCCAGCGCGTCGAACACGCCCAGGCCGAGCGGTACCAGGAGGCCGAGGAGACCGAATGGGGCCCGGTGCTCCAGACGAAGGTGCAGTTCCGGGATCCCTACACGGCCATCACGCTCCTCCGCGAGATCTGGACCGGCCACCCGTCGGCCCGCCCGGCGCTCGTGGCCTGGCTGCGCCGCCTGGCGGACGACCCCCGTCCCCTCGTACGCACCCGGGCGGCCTCCACCGCAGCGGTACTGACACAGACCGACCTGCCGTCGGCCATGGCCCTGCTCGTCCGTCCCTGGGCTGTGGAACAGCGGTTCCGCGCCCGACTGGCCGCCGCCAACGCACTCGCCCTCGCGCATCGCCTGGGCGCGCCCCACGTGCCGCGCATCCTGCGGGAGTGGTGTACCGCCCCCGATCACCGGCTGCGCTGGACGGCGGTGCGCACGTACGCACTCGTAGGGGAGGCGTTCCCCGTAGAGGCCGTCGAGGCGCTCAAGGACGCGGTACGTGGCATGGAGACGCGGGGCAAGACGGCCCCCGCCTGGCCGGAGGAGCTCGACGAACTCGCCCAGTCGGCAGCCACGTTACTGCTCGCGGCCGGCCAGAACGACGACGGCGAGGGGGCTGGCAGCGCTGCGGCCGAACTGTGGCCCGCACTCGTACCGTTGACGCGCAGCGGCATGACCCGTGAGTTCGCGCTGCGTACGGTCGTCCACGCCTGCGGCCCGACGGACACGGCCGGTGACGCGGGCCGCCCGCTGCTGCTCGACCAGTTCTGCAGGGCCGAGGCGACGGCCGGTACCCCCGGTGCGCTGCTCCGGCAGTCGCTCGCCGCTCTGTGGCGCAGCGTCCTGAACGACCCGCTGTCCTCCGCGTCCGGCCTGGAGGCCATGCGCCGCTGGGTCCGGGCGGCCGACGACGACCCGGACGCCGAACGCGCCCTTGCGGAGCTGCTCCCGCTCCTTGCCGTATCGGTCGAGGACACGAAACGCCTCGCCTATCTGCTGGAGAACTTGCGGAGCGAGGCGGACTCCGCTCCCCCTGCGGTGGCCCTCCGGCTGCTCGGGACCCTGTCCCCTGCGCACACGCCGACGGCCCCGGAACCGTTCCAAGGAGTAGCAACACCATGATGAGCCACCAGCCCCAGTGGCAGCAGAACGCCAACCGCGACTCGCAGATCGTCGACCCGGTCGTCATGATCCAGGAGCTGTCGCGCTTCAAGCCCCTGCGCACCACGCGCATCGACTACGCACTGGTCTTCACCACGGCTCAGGGCGGACTCGACACCTTTCTGCCGCCGACCCGCCCGAGCCGCACGGAACTTGCCACCCGCCGCTGGACCAGCGTGTACGAGGTGGACATGGGGCTGCACGACGCGGAAGCCGTGCTCGCACTGCCCAGCAGCAACGATGCCTTCCTCTTCGAAGTGTCCCTGAGCTGCAGCTGGCAGGTGCTGGATCCTGCCCGCTTCGTGGCGAGCGGGGAACGCCATGTGCCCGCGATGGTGCAGCGGCTCGTCGAGGACGCCGTGCGGCCGGTGCTGCACCGGCACGCGATGACGGACAGCGCGGCGGCGGAGCGGGAGGCGCAGCAGGCACTCGCTTCCGCCGGACAACTGGGGGCGATGGTCGGCCTGCACGTCCGGTGCGGCATCCAGATCCGCCGGGACGAGGCCACCCTCGAACACGAACGGCAACTGCGCGAGCTGGAGTTCGCGCGGCAGAAGCTCGAGCCCCAGCATGCCCTGCTGATGCGGGAGGACGAGCTGACGGCGCAGCGCGCACTCGCCCAGGGACAGCAGCAGCACCAGGTAGAACTGCAGAACCAGAACCTCGCTCACGAACGGCAGCTGCTCCAGGGCCGACAGGAACTGGAACTGCACGAGATCGAGGCCCAGAAGATCCAGTACTACGCGTACTACCTGGAGCAGGGCGGGCCCACCGCGATGGCCTTCCAGCTCGCCAGGCACCCCGAGGACACCCGGCTCGTCATGGAGAACCTCCGCGAGGACCAACTGCGCACCATGCAGAGCCAAATGGACATCGTCCTGCAGGCACTCGGCGGGGCCCCGGGCGGCCTCGAGGAACACCAGATGGACGAAACGCGCAGGATGGCGGTGAACCTGGCCAAGCAGTTCCTCAGCGCCAAGCGTCCTCCCTCGCTGCCCGACCATCTGCCCGCAGTCGAGGCACCGGCACAGCACGCGCAGGACGGGGCCGAACCTCCGGCTCCTCAGGACAGCACGGCCCCACCCGCCGCAGGCCCTGTCTTCGGCTACCGGGCCCCGAGCACTCCCTCGGACCAATGACGACCGGCGCTCCGGAGCCCACCGCTGCGGCTCCGGCAGCCGCATCGCGAACGGCCGAGCGCCTCTTGGCGGAGCTGCGCCAGGAGGCCGCCCGGGCCGACACCAAGAGCTCCGTACTGGTGGCGGTGCAGGCCATGGCGGCGTCCGGACTGATCGCAGTGCTTACCGGCCGCAGCTGGCGCCCGACGTCCCTCTCGGCACTCGGACAGGTCATGTGGTGGGCCGGCACTGCCGGCTTCCTCGCTTCGCTGCTCTCGCTGCTGATGACGGTGATTCCGCGCTACCGGTCGCGCGGGTGGCAACCCGGCCTGCCGCTCACTCACTTCGCGGACATCCGCAGTGCGGCCGGTTATGGGCCGACGGCACTGGAAGAGGCCCTGCACGAAACGGAGCGGGCTCCTGCGCCCGCACTCCTGTCGGCGCTCGCAGAGAACAGCCGGATCGTCGTCGGCAAGTACTGGTGGCTGCGCATGAGCATGGCCGGTTTCACGGCGGCGATGGTGCTGCTGCCGGTCGCGCTCCTCGTCGGCTGACCGCCGAGCACGTGGACAACCCTCAGGATCAGGAGACGTACAGCCATGCCCGAACAGGGCCGCACCGACGCACAGGGGCCCTCGGCTTTCCCGCCGAAGGTGCCGCCGCCGTATCCGACGATGCCGGCGCCGACGGGGTCGCCGCCGGTGTACCCGGGTGAAGGGGTGCCTCCGGCGTATCCGGGCGAGGCGGTGCCTCCGCCGCACCCGGGTGAAGGCCTGCCCTCCTACCCGGGCGAGGGAGCAACGACTGTCGCAAGCCGCCCAGTTGACGCGCTCCCAGGGGGCGGACCCGTGACCGAGTCGCAGGCGGCACCACCGGGGTACCCGGGGACTCCTCCACAGCCCCCGGCCAACCCCCCGAATCCGTATGCCGATCCACCCCACACCGCGCCGGAAGCACTCGCACCACCACCGCTCCCGCCCCTCCCGCCCTTCCCACCGGCAGGCGCGGTCGACCACGATGACCTGGCACTGCAGTCGGGGCGAAGGCACCTGAAGGCACATCAGCGAGGAGTGGACGGCGCCGCCCTCTCACAACTGCTGATGACGCTCCCGATCGCGCTGATCAGCCTCGCTGTGGTCACGTTCACCTTCTCCCTGATCAATGCCGGGCTCGGACTCATCATGACCTTTGCCTGGCTGCTGTCAGGCCCCTTGGTCTTCAACCACACCGTCGAAGCGGCCATTGCACAGCGCCTGTTGGGCATGCGACAGCCCACACCCGAAGAAGCGGCTCGGCTGTGGACAGTGTGGGAACAGGTGACACGTCGCGCCGGCGTAAGCCAGGGCACCTACGTGCTGTGGGTCCAGGAACGTGCCGAACTGAACGCAACGGCGGCGGCCGGCCACATCGTCGCTGTCACCCGGCATGCGATGGACCGCCTGCCCAACTCCCAGCTGGCGGCCATCCTCGCCCACGAACTGGGCCACCACGTAGGCGGACACACATGGGCGGCCATGCTCGCCGACTGGTACGCATTGCCGGCCAGAACGGTGGGGCGATGGATCTTGGCGGGCCTGACCGGGCTCCTGAGGTCGAAAAACGTAGCGGGCGTGGCCTGCGGAGGCTGCCTGTCGCTGTTCATCCTCTGGTTCCTGTACACGCTCACCTTCGAGGCATCGATGTGGTGGCTGGTCCTGCCCGTCACAACGGCCCCCCTGCTCATCGCCTGGCTGCACCGCCGCGCCGAACACCGCGCGGACGACTACGCCGCAGGCCTCGGTTTCGGCTCCCAGCTCATGTCGGTCCTGGCGGCAGAACACCAGGCCCGGTCCGGCCCAGGCATTCCGCCACCGGGCGCGGCACACCAGGGCGGCCACCTGGCGGGGAGGAATGCGCACACGAACTTCGAGGCTCGGTTGCTGCACTTGCAGCGGGGTGAGGCTGCCGGTGGCCAGACGTAGTCTGGGCGGCGGTAGTTGGTATTCCGGGCAGCAACATAGGCACAAGTTGACTTAGTGCAGCACAGTGCTTGCGGCGCCGCCCACGCTCCCCTGCCCTTCTCCAGAGGAGCTGCGGCGCGTTGACAAGTTCAATACGTGCCCCTATATCTGAATGGTCATCATACGTTTACGGTGTGCAATCGGACCTCGCGGTCATGAGGGACACGACCGCGCGGGCAAGTGCCGCGCAGGCCTGCACGCATGGGGGAGTGAGGGCGGCAGTGACCGAACGGCTGATCGGTGGACGGTTCCGGGTGTCCGGGGCCATCGGAGCCGGGAACATGGGCGAGGTGCACAGGGCCGAGGATCTGCACCGGGCATTGGGGGACCCGTTCCGGAGGGTCGCGGTGAAAACCATCCTCCGCCATCGATCCGGGGCCCTGGTCGAAACAGGTGCGGATCAGAAAGCTGTCAAGCGGTTTGCCCGCGAAGTGCGCATCATGCGACGCCTCGATCACCCCAACCTTACGCACCTCATCGACGGAGGCGTCGACGAAGCTGACGGTGGCCGCCCCTACCTCACCATGGAATTCCTGGAGGGCGAGACATTACGAGACCTCATCGAGGAAGAGGGTCAGCTTCCTCTCGACTGGACGGCTGCCATCGGCGCCCAGATCGCGGCTGGTCTGGCCGCGGCCCACGCAGCCGGCGTCGTCCATCGTGATCTCAAACCGGCCAACATCATGCTGACCACAGGCGGCACGGTGAAGGTCCTCGACTTCGGCATGGGGCGGATCGCCGACGATCCCGACGACACGCGGCTCACCAGCACGGGAGTCACCGTAGGCACAGCCCGGTACATGGCTCCTGAGCAGTTCGAGGCCAAGCAGGTCACCCAGGCGGCCGACCTGTACGCACTCGGCTGCGTGCTCTACGAGATGCTGGCAGGCGTCCCGCCCTTCGCCAGCGGGTCTGCCTATGAGCTGGGGCACAAACACCTCACCCAGACGCCTGCCCCCGTGCGGCTGGTGCGGCCCGCAGTCTCCACGGAACTCGCGCGCCTGGTGGACCGACTGCTGGCCAAGGACCCCGCCGAGCGCCCCGCTGACGCGGCCGCCGTACGCGATGCCTTACTGCCTCTGATCGATGCAGGCGGCAGAGACGACGGCTTGTCCACGCTCCCTCACTGGGGTGCCCTCGACCCCGTCCACGCTCTGCGGACCGCCTCAGCCGCGCCACCACCCGCTCCGCCGGCGCTGAAACACCCGCGCCTGTCATCCGGCGACGCAGCCATGGACGTCTTCGGCATCCACCGTGCGCTCATCGAGGACTACCGTTCCTTCACCGAGGGCGGCACCGTCATCCGCGACGACCGGATCGCCGAGTTCGTCGAGGACGACCTCAATGCCAAGTCGCAGTGGCCAGATCCCTGGCTCTCACTCAACCCGTTCTTCAAGAGCGGCGGTACGGTCGACGAATTATCCCGGCAAGGCGTCCTGCACGAGGAGTGCGCCCGGATCTTCCAGACGAAGAAGACCGGAGGCGGCACCGTACCCGACGGCCGTCCATTGACACTCCATCAACATCAGCGTAGCGCCATCGATGCCGCCGAATCCCACGCATCGTACGTCCTGACGACCGGTACTGGCTCAGGCAAGTCGCTCGGGTACATCGTCCCGATTGTGAACAGGGTGCTTCACGAACGGGACGCCGAAGGGCCCCAAGCCGCCAAGCGGGTGCGGGCGATCATCGTGTACCCCATGAATGCCCTCGCCAACAGCCAGCTCAGGGAACTGGAGAAGTACCTCCGCGACGGCTATGGCGCGGGCCGGGAGCCGGTGACCTTCGCCCGGTACACGGGTCAGGAGGACGACGCGAAGCGCAAGGAGATCCGGGACAATCCGCCGGACATCCTCCTCACCAACTACGTGATGCTGGAACTGATGCTGACCCGTCCCGCCGACCGGGACAGCCTCATCAAGATGGCCCGGGGTCTGGAGTTCCTGGTCTTCGACGAGCTGCACACCTACCGCGGCCGACAGGGTGCCGACGTGGCGCTGCTGATCCGCCGGGTCCGCGATGCCTGCAAGGCGCGGAACCTGCAGTGCGTCGGCACCTCGGCCACCATGTCGACGGAAGGCACGCCCGACGACCAGAAGAAGGTCGTTGCCGAGGTGGCGAGCACCCTGTTCGGTACGGCCGTCCGCCCGGAACACGTCATCGGCGAGACGCTCGTCCGCGCAACCGATGAAGCACCTCGCACCGTTCCTGCCGAGCGCCTCACAGCGCCAGGTGCCCCGCGACCTTACGACGATCTTGTACAGGACCCCTTGGCCCGTTGGATCGAGAGCCGCTTCGGTCTTGCCGAGGACGAGACCACGGGCAGGCTGGTGCGCCGTCGGCCCGCGAAGATCGAAGCCGCTGCCAAGGAGCTGGCCGCACAGTCCGGAGTCGGTGAGGAAGACTGCGCCGCCGCCATCCGAGCCACGCTGGAGGCGGGTTCGCAGGCGCGGCATCGGGTGACCGAACGCCCCCTGTTCGCCTTCCGGCTGCACCAGTTCCTCTCCAAGGGCGACACGGTGTATGTCACTCTCGAGGACAAGCTCACCCGCCATCGCACCCGTTCCTACCAGCTGGAGAAGCCGCGCAGCGGCGGCAAGCTACTGATGCCGCTGGCGTTCTGCCGCGAATGCGGACAGGAATATCTGACGGTCTGGCGCAATGAGAAGGACGGCCAAGTCCGTTACGAGGCACGCCGTGACACCTCCGCCTCGGGCGGCCGGCAGGGCGACGGCTACCTGTACGTCGACGACGAACGGGCATGGCCGTCCGATCTTCAATACGCGGTGGACGACCGCCGTCTACCGGAGTCCTGGCTGGAGTTGGACGAACGAGGCCAGGAGGTGGTGAAGAAGACATACCTTGGCCGCGTGCCGCGCGCCGTCACGGTCGACCCGCTGGGCTATGAGGGCCGCGGTGAACTCCAGGCGGCTTTCATCCCTTCCCCCTTCCCCTTCTGCCTGCACTGTGGGGTGGCGTACGAGCAGACACGCGGCAAGGACTTCGCAAAGCTCGCGACGCTCGACCAGGAAGGCCGGTCCTCCGCAACTTCGCTGATCTCCGCCTCGGTGGTGCGGTCGCTGAAGGCAGTCCCCGCAGAGGCATTGGACGAGAAGGCCCGCAAGCTCCTCACCTTCGTCGACAACCGGCAGGACGCGTCTCTCCAAGCAGGCCACTTCAACGACTTCGTCCAGATCACCCAGCTGCGCGGTGCCCTGTACCGGGCGGCCCTGGACGCAGGCGAGGACGGCTTGCACCACGAGGAGCTGGCCTCCGCCGTGACGAGCGCGCTTGCCGTCGACCCGGTTGCCTACACCGGAGAAAGCGACCTGCCTCCGTCCATTGCCCGCAATGCCTCCAGGACGTTCCGCGACGTAGTCGCGTTCCGGCTCTACCTCGATCTGGAGCGTGGCTGGCGCATCACCATGCCGAACCTTGAACAGACGGGTCTGCTGGAGATCGACTATGAGGATCTGGCCTGGGTCGCCGGAAAGCAGGACCGGTGGGCCGGCACGCACCGGGCGCTGCGCGATGCCGACCCCGCGCTTCGCGCCGAGATCACGAAGGCTCTGCTCGACGAGATGCGCCGCTCCCTCGCGATCGACGTGTCGTACTTCCGCGACGACTTCGACTCGCTGCAGCGGGCGAGCGAGGAGCGGCTGGTGAACCCCTGGGTGCTGTCCGCCTCCGACAAGCCACGTGTGGGCACCGCCTACCCTCACCCGTCCCGCCCGGGTATGGAGCGCTCCGGCCTGTTCCTGTCGGCGCGCGGCAAGTTCGGCAAGTATCTGCGGCGCGCCGACCGGTCGTTCCAAGAACTCGACACCGGCGATCTCCAGCTGGTCATCGAGGAGTTGCTGAAAGTCCTGGCGAAAGCAGGCCTGGTCAAGGAAGTGGCGCACACCCCGCAGCGCGCCGACCGCCACCGCAGGCCGACCGCCACAGTGCCGACCGGCTACCGGGTTGCCGCCCAGTCACTCGTCTGGCGTGCGCGCAACGGCGAGACCGGTGCACACGATCCGCTGACGCGCACCTACCAGAGCGGCGACGGTCCTCGTGTCAACACCTTCTTCCGTGACCTCTACAAGGACACGGCGAGCGCTCTGTCGGGGTTGTTCGCGCGCGAGCACACCGCGCAGGTCGCGCCGGAGGAACGGGAGAAGCGGGAAGACGCCTTCCGCAACGCCGAGTTGAAGCTGCTGTACTGCTCCCCCACCATGGAGCTGGGTGTCGACATCTCCTCGCTGAACGCCGTGATGATGCGCAATGTGCCGCCGACTCCGGCGAATTACGCGCAGCGCTCGGGCCGTGCAGGCCGCAGCGGGCAGCCCGCCCTGGTGACCACGTACTGCGCCACGGGCAACAGCCATGACCAGTACTACTTCCGCCGGTCAGAGCGGATGGTGGCGGGCGCGGTCACCCCGCCGCGTCTGGATCTCGCGAACGAGGATCTGGTCCTCTCCCACCTCCAGGCCATCTGGGCAGCCGAGGCCGGGCTAGCGCTCGGGCGGGCGATTCCTGACGTCCTGGACGTGTCGCAGCCGGACACCGGCGACTGTCCCGACCTGGACCTGGAACTGCTGCCCCGCGTCCGCCATGCTTCCCTGGACGAGAATGCCCAACGCCGCACCGTCGATGCGGCGTTACGTGTCCTGGGTCCGCTGCTGCGCGACTTCGCCGAGACCACCTGGTGGCACGACGACTGGATCCAGGACAAGGTACGGACGGCGCCGGAGCGGTTCGACCGGGCATTCGACCGATGGCGCCAGCTGTACCGGGCGGCGCTCGATGATCAATACATCCAGAACAAACGGCGCCTCGACTACAGCCTCACCGAGGGTGACCGCAAGCGGGCGAACGCGCGGCGCTTCGAAGCGGAGACGCAGCTGAATCTGCTGATGAACCAGAGCGTCGACAGCAAGTCGGTCTTGTCGGACTTCAATCCGTACCGCTACCTGGCCTCCGAGGGGTTCCTGCCCGGCTACAGCTTCCCGCGCCTGCCGCTCGCCGCATACATTCCGAGGGCGGGGCATCGCCGCGCGGACGGTGACTATCTGCAGCGGCCGCGCTTCCTCGCCATCAGGGAGTTCGGGCCGGGTGCACTCATCTACCACGAGGGCGCCCGCTACCAGGTGACCCGCGTCCAGCTCCCGCCGGACTCCTCGGGTGACCTGGCAACCGGCTCCGCTCGCCGCTGCGCACAGTGCGGTTACCATCACGACCCGCAGGAACTCGAGGACCGCTGCACCATGTGCAGCGAGCCGCTGGGCCCGGAGACGACCGGCCTGCTCCATCTGCACACGGTGTACACCACGCCCCGGGAGCGGATCTCCTCCGACGAGGAGGAGCGGCGGCGGGCGGGCTTCAAGCTGGAGACGTCGTACCGTTTCCACGACCACGGCGCCCGCAAGGGCCGCCTGAACGCCTCCGTCACCGACTCTGCGGATGTCCCGCTCGCCGAGCTGGCGTACGGCGACTCGGCGACCGTCCGGATCACCAACGTCGGCCGGGTGCGTGCCAAGAGCGACGAACCGGCCGGCTACTGGTTGGATCTGGCCGACGGCCGGTGGATGAACGACAAGGACGCCGCCGAGGCATCCGGCGACTCCAGCGAACTGCCGGTGATCGATGCGGACGGCAGAGAGCGACGCCGCAGGAAGCGCGTCATCCCGTACGTGGAGGACCGCCGCAACATCCTCGTGGTGACACTCGGCCAGTCGCTGCAGGAGCCGGTTGCGCTGTCTCTGATGTACGCCCTCGAACGCGGGATCGAGGCCGCGTTCGAGCTGGAGGACGCGGAGCTGTCCAGCGAGCTGCTGCCACCGGACGACGGTCCTCGCAACCGCATCCTCTTCACGGAGGCCGCGGAGGGCGGCGCGGGTGTGCTGCGCCGTCTGCAGGCAGAGCCCGACGCCCTGGCGAAGGCGGCCCAGCACGCGCTGGCCATCTGCCACTTCGACGCGGACGGCAACGACCAGGGTGGTCCGCATCCTGACCGGCTGTGCGAACTGGGCTGCTACGAATGCCTGCTGACGTACGGGAATCAGCTGGTCCACGCACAGATCGACCGGCGCTCGGTACGCGACCTGCTGGTGCGGTTCGCATCCGCTACCGCCCGGCGCGAGTCCCGGGGGGAGTCTCGTTCGGAGCAGTACCGGCGATTGCTCGACCCGTTGTCCTCCGTTCCCACACGGGTCGAGTTGTCGGCCGCCGAGCTCGCGGCGCAGGGCGACTTCCTGGGCTGGGTGAAGGCCCGGGGACTGCGTCTGCCGGACGAGTCCGGAACGTTTCTCAAAGAGGTGAACGCGGGCCCGGACTTCGTCTACCGACTGCCCGGCGTGAATCTGGCGGTCTTCGTGGACCCCCCGGAAGAGAAACAGGACGCCTTCCGGGACGAGGAGGCCGAGGACCGTCTGCTCGACGCCGGCTGGGACTTCGTCCGCTTCCCGCACGGCGCGGACTGGGATGCCATTGCCGCCTCCCACGCCCGCGAATTCGGTGGCTCTGCCACCCACTGACCACGAGGAATTCACGACTCACATGGCACTCACATACTCTGCAGGCTCCCTGGTGTCCGCTCGCGGTCGCGAATGGGTGGTGCTCCCTGAAAGCGAGCCCGATCTGCTCGTGTTACGTCCGTTAGGTGGTTCGGACGACGACGTTGCCGCCATCTTTCCGGCATTCGAGAAGGTCGAGGGCGCCGAGTTCGCACCGCCGGAGCCGGGCGACCTCGGGAACCAGCATGCAGCGGGCCTGTTACGCACGGCTCTGCGGATCGGGTTCCGCTCAGGTGCGGGCCCCTTCCGATCACTCGCCGGGATCGCGGTGGAGCCGCGCGCATACCAGCTGGTGCCCTTGCTCATGGCCCTCCGGCACAAGACGGTCCGCCTGTTGATCAGTGACGACGTGGGCATCGGCAAGACGATCGAAGCGGGCCTGATCGCGAGTGAGCTCCTTGCCCAGTGCGAGGCGACGGGCCTGGCGGTTCTCTGCTCGCCCGCGCTCGCCGAGCAGTGGCAGCAGGAGCTGCGCAGCAAGTTCGGCATCGACGCGGAACTGGTCCTCGCCTCGACAGTCTCCCGCCTGGAGCGGGGGCTGGACTTCGGCCAGTCCCTCTTCGACAAGTACCCGAACGTGATCGTCTCCACGGACTTCATCAAATCCCCGCGTCACCGGGACGAGTTCGTACGCCACTGCCGCGACTTGGTGATCGTGGACGAGGCACACACCTGTGCAGCCGGCGACGATGCCTCGTCCGGCTCGCAGAACCAACTCCGTTACGAGCTGGTGCGACGCGTCGCCGATGATGCCGACCGGCATCTGGTGCTGGTGACGGCAACCCCGCACAGCGGCAAGGAGTCCGCGTTCCGGAATCTGCTGGGTCTGGTCAAGCCGGAGCTCGCCGCGGTGAACCTCGAATCGGAGGCAGGCCGGAAACTCCTCGCCCGGCACTTCGTGGCACGCAAACGGGCGGACGTACGCCAGTACCTCACAAAAGGGGACGGGCTGAGCGACGACTCCCTGGCCGAGCGGACGGCTTTCCCCTCGGACCGCTACTTCAAGGACGAGACGTACAAGCTGTCGCCGGAGTACCGGTCCCTGCTCGACGATGCCATCGCATATGCGCGTGAACGCGTCGAGGAGGCGGACGGCCGGGGCAGGCGGGAAGCGAGGATCGCCTGGTGGTCGGCCATCGCGCTGCTGCGCTCACTGGTGTCGTCGCCGCGAGCCGCCGCGCAGACGCTGCGGACACGTTCGGCCGCGGCACTCGCGGCGTCGGCCGAGGAGGCCGACCGGCTCTGCGCGCCTCTCACCAGTGATGCGGCCGACAGTGACGCGATGGAGGGGATGGACGTCGCGCCGGGCGCGGAAATCGTCGAGGAGGGCAGCCGGAGCCGACTGGCCGAGCTCGCCGAACGCGCCGAGAAGCTGGAGGGTCCCGCCCAGGACCTCAAACTCAAGGCACTCGTCAAGCATCTGAAGGCGCTGCTCGCCGACGGGTACAACCCGATCGTGTTCTGCCGGTACATCCCCACGGCCGAATATCTCGCCGCGCAGCTGGAGAACAAGGACGGAAAGCGAAGCCCGTTGGGAGCGAAGGCCGTCGTGAAGTCCGTCACCGGCACGCTCTCCCCGCAACAACGCATCGAGCGCATCGAGAAGCTCGCCGAGGAAGCCGGAGAGGACGCCGCCGCCCGCCGTGTCCTCATCGCCACGGACTGCCTCTCCGAGGGGGTCAATCTCCAGCACCACTTCGACGCCGTCGTCCACTACGACCTGGCCTGGAATCCCACGCGTCACGACCAGCGCGAGGGCCGGGTCGACCGCTACGGCCAGCGCAGGGACCAGGTCCGGGTCATCACGCTCTACGGCGACGACAACGGCATCGACGGCAAAGTCCTGGAGGTGCTCATCAAGAAGCACCGCCAGATCAAGAAGGACCTCGGCATCTCGGTGTCCGTACCCGACGAGCTGTCGGCGGGCGTCACGGACGCAATCGTCGAATGGTTGCTGATGCGCGGCCGGGAGAACCAGGACGCGCTCTTCAGCGCCGACGCATTCAAGCTGAGCAAGTCCAAACTGGACAGCGACTGGCATTCGGCGGCGGAGCGTGAGAAGGCGTCGCGCTCCCTGTTCGCGCAGCGCTCCGTGCGCCCCGAGGAAGTGGCCCGGGAAGTCGCCTCGATCCGGGAGGCCCTGGGCGGTGCGGGCGAGATCCGTACCTTCGTACGGGAAGCGCTTCACGCCATGGGCGCGGTCCTGCGCGGGGACGGCGAAGACTTCACGGCCCAGGTCGGCGGCGCTCCCGCCGGCCTCCGCGACGCGCTCGCGCCGGCCGTCGGCCCCGCGGTGATCGAGAAGGACCGACCGATTCCCTTCCGCACCGACCCAGCAGTGACCCGTGGCGAGGCAGCCCTCGTACGCACCGACCCGGTGGTCGGCGCTCTCGCCGCCCACGTCCTCAACGCCGCCCTGGACAAGGAGGCCGACGGCCCCCGTCCGGCCCGCCGCTGCGGCGTGATCACCACGGACGCGGTCGCCACCCGCACGACCCTGCTCCTGGTCCGCTACCGCTTCCACCTCACCCTGCCCTCGCGCAATGGCGAGAGGCAGCTGGTCGCGGAAGACGCCCGGCTGCTCGCCTTCGAGGGTTCCCCGAAGAACGCCGCGTGGCTGACGCCGGAGCGGGCCACCGCCTTGCTCGACGCGACCGCGAGCGGGAACACCGACCGGCATTTCGCCGAGCGCACGATGACCCGCATACTCACACAACTCCCGGAAGCATCCGGCCATCTGGAGACATACGGCGATGAGCTGGCAGCCGAGCTGGACGCCTCGCACCGCCGGGTGAGGGCCGCTGCGGGCGAGATCGTCCGGGGCCTCACCGTGACTGCCCAGAAGCCCGCCGACATCCTCGGCGCATACGTCTATCTGCCCGCCGCGCCCATCGCCGTTCCCGGGGAGCCCGCCTGATGTCCGCCACCGCTCGCAATCAGGTCTTCTCCTCCGTCCACACAGTCGGCGGGCTGCTGCCGGCCGACATGCTGGTACGGATTTCCGAGGGCAGGGTCGCGAAGGATCTCAAGGGCCTCGCACCCGCCGACTACCGCATTCCCGGCTCACGTTCCGTACGCGACGAGGCGGAGCGCCACTGGGACCACCTCAAGTCGCTCTGGCAGGAGCTGCGTGAACAGCTGCCCGTCGCACCCGAGTCGGACGTGCCTCTGGACACCACGGGCTATGCCCGCGCCAACTGGGTACACCCCCTGTTCGAGGCCCTGGGCTTCGGCCGCCTCGCCCCCGTGGGCATCGAGGGCATCACTTCGGACGACGGTCTCAAGACTTTTCCGGTCAGCCATCGTCGCGAAGACACACTCGTCCATGTCACGGCGTGGAACGTCTCGCTCGACAAGCGTCATGGGGCTGGCAATCCGGCACCGCAGTCCCTGCTCCAGGAAGCACTGAACCGCGCGGAACCACACGTGTGGGCCCTGCTCACAAACGGTCGCCGGCTCCGCCTGCTGCGGGACTCCAGCGCTCTGGCCACCACGCCATACATCGAATTCGACCTGGAAGCCATCTTCGACGGCGAGCTGTTCAGCGAATTCGTGCTGATGTACCGGCTGGTGCACGCCTCGCGTTTCGAAGCCCGCGAGGGCAGCACCTCCCAGCGGACCTGCTGGCTCGAGGCCTGGCGGGACACCGCCATCCGCTACGGCGCCCGTTTCCTGGACGACATCAGCGAGGGCGTGCGCCTCGCGATCAGGGAACTCGGCACGGGCTTCCTGCGGCACCCCGCCAACGCCGCGTTACGCGAGAACCTGAACGTCAACTCCTACCATGGCGCCCTGCTCCGGCTGGTCTACCGCCTGCTCTTCGTCTTCGTCGCCGAGGACCGCGGTGCCCTCCACCCGCCCGAGGCGAGCCTCGAGGCCCGCGACCGGTACGCCGCGTACTTCTCCACCGCCCGGCTGCGCGAGCAGGCGCGCCGCCGCCGGGGCACTTCCCACTCCGACCGGTATCAGGCCCTGTGCCTGGTTCTCGGCGCTCTCGGCGACGAGGCAGGCCGAGCGGAGCTCGGCCTGCCGGGTCTCGGCGGCCTGTTCGACGAGACGGAGGCGGATGCCCCGCTGCGGGGCCTCGCCCTTTCCAACGAGCACCTGCTGGCCGCTGTACGGCACCTTGCGATCGTGCGCGACACGGAGGCGGCTCGCTGGCGCGCAGTGGACTATCGCACGCTGGACGCGGAGGAGCTGGGCGCGATCTACGAGTCGCTGCTCGCGCTCGTACCCCAATACAGCATTTCCGAGCGCAAGTTCGAGCTGGTGATCCGGGCGGGCAACGAGCGCAAGAAGACGGGTTCGTACTACACACCGAGTTGCCTGGTCGACACCCTGCTGGATTCGACTCTCGACCCTGTTCTCGACGAGGCACAGAAACGGGGAGAGCAGAAGGCTGCTCAGGCAGAGCAGTTGGACGCTGCGGAGGCCGTGGTCTCGGAACTGCTCTCGCTGACCGTCTGCGACCCTGCTTGCGGCTCGGGCCACTTCCTGGTCGCGGCAGCACGCCGCATCGCCAAGCGCGTGGCGGCTGTGCGAGAGGGTACGCCGGAGCCCACTGTGGAGAGCGTGCGTCACGCTCTCCACGAGGTCATCGCCCAGTGTGTGTACGGCGTGGACCTCAACCCGATGGCCGTCGAACTGGCCAAGGTTTCCCTGTGGATGGAGGCACTGGAGCCGGGCAAGGCCCTGGGGTTCCTCGACGCACATATCAAGCTCGGCAATGGGCTGATCGGAGCCACGCCGGCGCTGCTGCGGGGCGGGATCCCGGATGAGGCGTTCAAGGCCGTCGAGGGCGATGACAAGTCGGTGGCCGGTAAGTGGCTCAAGCGGAACAGGGAGGAGCACCAGGGCATCTACACCCTGGACGCGGCGGTCGAGGAGTCGGTGAGCGTCTCCAACGCGGCCTTTGCTGAGGAACTGCGGGATCTCGTGGACAGTTCCCCGACCGACAACGTCGCTCAGGTCCGGGCACTCGCGCGACGCTACCAGGCGTGGCTGCAGTCACCTGAGCGTGTCAACGCCGTGCATGTTGCGGATGCTTGGTGTGCCGCGTTCATGTGGGAGAAGACCGCAGCGGCCCCGCCGCCGGTGACACAGCGCGTCTTCCGGTCACTGGAGTCCCCCGAGGGCAAGGGTGCGTTGCAGGCGACGCGACGAGAGATTGTCCGGCTCGGGGCCGAATACCGCTTCTTCCACTGGCACTTGGAGTTTCCGGAAATCTTCCGTGTGCACGCGGACCAGCCGACGGCGGGGGTCGACCCCGTGACGGGATGGGCCGGCGGATTCGACTGCGTGCTGGGGAATCCACCGTGGGACAAGGTCGACTTCGAGGACAAGAAGTACTTCAGCGTGGTCGAGCCGTCGCTTGCGGAGATCTCCGGTACGGCGCGGCGTACGGCGATTGCGAAGTGGGCCGACGGGCATCCGGAGGAGGGGGCGCGATATCGGGCGGCCAGGCGTCGGGTGAAGTCGTCGTTCTTGTTTCTCGGGTCTTCGGGGGCGTATCCGCAGTTGCGGAAGGGGCTTTCCATCAAGGGGGTCAACTCGCTCCAGACGGACCAGTTGTTCACGGAGAGGTTCGTGTCCATCACAGCATCCGAGGGGCGTTGCGGCACGATTGTGCCGACGCAGATCGCTACGGGTGCGGGTGCGCAGTTCCTGTTCCAGGACCTGACACGGCGGGGGGCTGTGAAGCACCTGTACGACTTCGAGAACGGTAAGCGGGAGAAGCTTTTTCCAGCGGTGGATTCCCGATACTCGTTCTCGCTGCTTTCCCTCACAGGCCGTGGCTCACTCGAGCCAACGGCACGTTTCGCATTCTTCTTAGGCCACCCGGACGAACTCGCTGATGGTAGGTCAGTGTTCGCACTCGCACCCGAGGAGATCGCCCTCATCAACCCGAACACGGGCACGCTGCCGGTGTTCCGCACCCGCAAGGACGCTGACCTCACCGCAGCTATCCATCGCGCAGTACCCGTTCTGGTAGACGAACGCCGCAAGGACGGAAACCCATGGCGCATCGCCTTCAAGCGTCTCTTCGACATGACCGACGACTCCGATCTCTTCCGCGACCGGGGCACGTTGAGAGCGGAAGACTGGCGCCTGAAGGGGAACACTTTCGTCCGTGACGAGGAACGAATGTTGCCCCTGTACGAGGGCAAGATGGCCCACCTCTTCGACCACCGCTGGAACCGCTACCACAACCTAGGCAACGACGACTACGAGCGCGTCTCGCTGGAGGACAAGCGGGACCCCTACGGTGCAACGCTGCCCCGACACTGGATCCCGGAGAGCGGCCGCATCTCCACCGTCCGCAAGGGCAAGAAAACAACAATCCCTGGCGTGAACCTACGCCTGGAGGAGCTGGCGTGGAAGCACAACTGGTTACTCGGCTGGCGGGATGTTGCCCGGACAACAGATGAGCGGACAGCCATCCCGGCGTTCCTGCCTAAGGCGGCCGTGGGCCACACCTTCCCGCTGATGTTCCCTGACACCTCGGCCACCCTGACAGTCACGATGATCGCAGCTCAGAGCTCCTTGGTCTTCGACTTTGTGGCCCGCCAGAAGGTCGGTGGTATCCACATGGCTCTGATGACTTGGAAGCAATTACCTGTACATCACCCCGACGACCTCGCCCCGCACGCCACCTTCCTAACCCACCGCAGCCGCGAACTCATCTACTCCTCGTGGGAGATGCAACCGCTGGCTCAGGACCTCGGCGACGCTGGCGCACCTTTCATCTGGAACGAGGACCGCCGTGCCCAGATCCGAGCCGAGCTGGACGCGTACTTCTTCCACCTCTACGGCATCTCCCGCGAGGACACCGACTACATCCTTGAGTCATTCCAGACCGAGAACGGCGGCCTGAAGAACAACGAGATCGCAAAGCATGGTGAGTACCGCACCAAGCGACTGGTCCTCACGGAGTACGACCGCATGGCAACGGCTGGACTCAGCATGAGCAGTCCCCTCGTGGACGGCGAGAACTACACATCGACCCTCACCCCACCGCCAGGCCATGGCCCCCGGCACAAGCCCCACGTCTGAGCCCGCTGACCCATCGCCGTGCCACGGTTAGGCCCCACACGGGCCCAGCCGTGGCACGTGCGACCCCACCTCGTGAACCAGCGAATACCTCCCGACCATGCGCCAGCAAGGCCGACACGCTGGCGCTAAAGAGCCAACCTCTTCTGACTGTCTATGAACACTTGCCAGGCGGCAGCCTTGAAGTAGATAGCTATTCGGCGTCCGGGGTCTTTGGTGTCGCGTACGACATGACGCCCCTCGGGGAGAACCGCGTGTTCGAGGCAGTTGTTGTTGCTGCCGCTATAGCTGCTCTTGCGCCATTCGGACACAGCGCCAGTCATGATCCGTTTTCCTCGATGAGTGCGCGAATGAGCCGCCGCGAGTCGGACGGGGACAGTGCGACGGCTGTCAGTTCCTCCCACGCGCGCGTGTACGCCTGTACGTCGTGCGCTTGTTCAAGTAACGTACCACCAGTCAGGTACTCCAGCCAGGCAACATCGATCGACGATTCTCCGCGAAACGTGAAGAGGCTGAACGGCGCGAACTGGTCCACTACGAACCGCGCCTTGAGCGGGAGGACTTGCACAGTGACGTTGGGCCGACGTCCCACTTGCTCGAGGTGCCGGAGCTGTTCGGCAACCACGGCACGGGGGCCCGGGATGCGGTGAAGTGCCGGCTCGTCCACCACTACGCGAAGCCTGAAACCCAGGTGGTCGTCCAGGAGTTCCTTGCGTTTCAGCCGTGTCTCCACGAGCGCATCCACCTGATCCTCGGGAAGACGTGCGGAGAACAACTGGCGCATATATGCCTCGGTCTGCAGCATCCCTGGCACAAGCATCGGCTCATACACCCGGACGAGCCCCGAGTCGGACTCCAGCATCAGATAGTCACGCAGCGCGTCGACCAGCGGACCCTGGGACGTCCACCAGTCGACCTTGCGCACGTCAGCAGCCAACTTGATCAGGCGCCGACGGTACTTGTCGTCCGTCACTTCATAGAGGTCGAGGAGCGTCGCCAAGTCCCCGGGCCTGATGCCTCGGTTGCCGTTCTCGATCTGCGAGATCTTGGGCTGGCCGCACCCCAGTCGCTTCGCCGCCTCGGAGACAGTGAGGTTCCGGTCCGCACGGAGCCGCCGTAGCTCGCTACCGAGCCGCTTGCTACGCATGGTCGGCAGGCTTCTCTGATCCATGCGTGCATCATGGCCCACTCAACCACGCGCCAGCGCTGTCATATGCCAATCCCGCTGGGCATGTATCGCCTGTACGGAAATAGTTGCCCAGGCCGGTCTGCTGGTCCACCTCGACACGTCACGGCTCGCAGTCGAAGCGTGACAACGAGCCAATCAACCCTGCTCAGGCTTCGGTCTGTTCAGACGTGGAGGGGACATGCCGATCCACCCGCAACGCTCCGACCGCCGGCTCACGATGGACCTCACGTTGAGACCTGCGGAGCTGGCCGAAGTGCGCCGGATCGTGCGCGCCCAACTCCACTACTGGAACCTGACGGCGCAGGCCGACGACGTGGTGACCGTGGTCAACGAGCTGCTGACCAACGTCGTGGATCACGTACCGGGCGCCCGCTGCAAGCTGGTCCTTGAGCACAAGGCACACCTCCTGCACGTACGCGTCAGCGACAACCACCGCGCAGCTCCGGTCAAGCAGCGGCCGAACATCGACCGGACAACCGGACGCGGCCTGGCTCTGATCGACGGGCTCACTCATGGATGCTGGAACGTGGCGACGACGTCGCCCGGCGAGGGCAAAGAGGTGCACTGCTTGTTCGACACCTCACAGGCGGCACCGCGGACCGAAACCGTCAACGCAGCGGACATCGTCCATGAGATCTTCCGCTACGGAAACGCCTACCCCGGGCGTCTGACGGACGTCCTCCACTACACCCCTCGCGCGTGCGACCACCTGGCCACCGGCAGGCCCTGCAACCACAACTGCCTCACCGTCACTATTGGTTCCGTCGTACGCTCCGCGACCGGGTGCGCCTGCTCGGCGGGACGCTGACGCGACAGGACAGATCGCTGGCAGCCGCCGCCCGCCGAATCACCGCTGAGGGAACACGGCTGCGGCTCGCGCCGACGGGCTCCGCCCCGCCGCTGTGGATCGAACAGCACCGGCCCGCCCTCCGCGACGGCCCGTGGCAGCAACACCGGCTGTACTTCTGGTACTTCTTCGAGGCCCTTCCCGGCTCCCCGGAATCGCCGCGCGACCGGTATTCCTGGCTACCCATCGCCGACTTCCCGCTCACCCCGCTCCGGAACCTGGTGCCCGCGGCATCGTCGAGGAGGAGCCCATGCGCGCCGTAGGCGCCCTGCGCCCGCCCGGACTTCCGCAGGTGCTGAACCCCCGCGCCCCTGGGGACAAGGCGGCCGCAGACCGCAGTGCCACCATCTGGGATGGCGGGGCCCCGTACAGCAGCACTCTGCCCAGTCACCTGAGCGTGTGCCTCACACCGCAGGACTCCGAGTGGGCTACCGGTTGCCCTCCAACGTAGGGCCCCCGATATCTGCCTGCTGACCGTCCGCGTGGCCCCGCCAGTAGCCGCTGCCCTTGAAGGTCACACGGCGCTTCTTACCCAGCTTCCCGTAGTGGGAGGAGACCGCGTCCTTGACCACGGCACTCCGATCGGCCAGGACGAGAGCCACGCTGCGGCTCTCGCCGATGGCCAGGCCGGCGTCCTGACGGTTGCGTTCGGTTTCTGTCTCCTCACGGGCCTGGCGCTCGGCTTCTTCGATGCGCAGAGCAACAGCGCGGATGAAGCCGAGCATCCAGGAACGCTTGTACGCGCGCAGGTTTTCCTTTGTCGGCCGGTGCTGCACGCCCGCCCTTTCGGCTCCCTGCAACATCTGCAGGCGCAGACTCGCGTAGAGAATCATCACGGATTCCAGATCCGGCGCAAAGCCGAAGAGGTGGACTCGATGGCGATTCGCCTTGCCACCGGGGTAGACGGCCTGGCAGCGCATCGCCACCCCGATCGCGGCGAGCAGCCGCTGGCATTCGCGCATCCACGGGGCCGTGACATCCACCATGCGGTCGGCAGGTTGCTCGGATGCCGGGTCGTCGCCCTGGAGCATGGCCTGTTCGATGCCGTACTTGGCCATCAGCGCCGTCGCCTTGCCCAGGTAGGCTTCGGCCTCGTAGGGAGTGGCCGCCGGGTCCTCGGCCTTGCGGAGTATCGCCTTCACACGGGTCAGCAAGTGTTCAGGGAGATTCGCCGCTGTCGAGGTGGTAGGCGCTTCCGGCGCATCTCGGCCGGCAGGGGTCTCCTGCGGCTCCGGGGACTGCTCACCACCGGGGCCCGCGCCGGTGCCGTCCAGCTCGTCGTCCTCGTCCGTCTCGCACTCGTCCGCAAGCAGATCTGCCAGATCCTCGGGGTCCGGGACCCGTGCGCGCAGCCCGGCCAGCGCACCCATCGCCCAGTGTTCGGCATCGTCAGCGCGCACCTCGGCCCGGAGCGACCGCAGGACGGCGAAGCCGCCACGCGTGTCCGGGGTCAGGAACTCAAGGCGCGCATGGCCGAGTCTGGCCAGAACCAGCAACTCGCACAGGTCGGTGACACTGTGCCGGGAATACTGCAATGCGATGCCGGGTTCCGGATACCAGTCCTCCGGCTCGCCGAACGCACCGTGGCCAGTGAGCTGATCGACACTGAACAGGTCGAATTGGCGAGGGGCTTCCACATCCGCGTGTACTCGGATCACCGACGAGGACGCCGCTCCCGAGAAGGCCAGTGCCGCCGCACGCTCCTGCAGAGAACCAATGATGTGGTACCAGACCGGAACGGAGCCGCGCATGGCGTGCCAGGTGAGCTCACCCCGTGCGCTGCGAGCCACTGCTTCCTGCTCTGTCCGGCTGTCCAATTCGCCGTCCGTGGCCGACGGCACATCGTCGATGCAGCTGAAGAACTCCTCCAAGTACGCCTCTGCAGACTGCCGTTCTCGCTGCTCAGCATTACTGAGCAGCTCCTTCTCGCACCGCGAAAGCCCCGCAATGACTGGCTGGATGACCTCGCTGAGGTAGGTCTCGGTTGCGCGGCTCAGCTCTGCCAGGAAGGCACCGACGGGCGCGTACGCACCACTGTCGGATTTCTCGGCCCAGTCCCTCAGCTCCTCGGCGCGGACTCGTTCCTCTACCAGGAGCGCCAGATGTCCTGCGCCTTGGAGGGTCGCTTCCGACTCGGCCATAGACGTTTCGATCGCCTCGCTGACATGCCCTTCGGCGAAAACAGCGCGAGCGAGCAGCCCGAACGGTGCGGCCTCCGCGGCGAGATGCTCGACCAAGGAGGTGAACTCCCAGTGGTACTGCCGCTCAGGTTCGTGCTCGGGTGCAAGGACGCGTGTGGCAACCGGACTGCGGATTCCCCAGCGGGATATCAGTTCGTCGTCCGCCTGCCTCGGCCCAGCCATGACACATCGGTCGCTCCACCACAGGGCAAGGAGTATTTCCTGCCAGGCTTCCGCATTCCAGGAGCGGAGCGCCGGCTCGTCGGTCAGTGCGAGAGCGGAGCGGATCTCCTGTACCGCGCTGCTCAGGTCGTGCCGGTGACCATGAGGGATGAGCAGTTCAAGCCATGCAACGGTATCCGCCACCGGTCGTACACGTGCTTCGTCGGAAGCCGCCCGAACCATCACCAGCGCGTCGAGCAGCCGCCGGTCGCCCAGATCGGAGGGAACCAGCTTGTGCAGCCGGGGGGAATGATCGGCCAGTGTCTCGCCGATTTCCGAGGCACGCGCCCTCAGCCAGTCTTCTCGAGCCTCGGTGAACGCTGTGACCGCCGACTCATCTGCGCCGTGCTCCGCCATGACGTCCTGCCCTCCCCTGCGGCCAAACCGCTTTCCGGGTCGGCCGCCTGCGTCACGTGATCGAAATCGGATCCTCATCCTACGAGGAGGGTCGGCCGACCACCGGTCGGTGTCAGTAGTGACGTCTAGGCTCGTTGTCCGACGCAGAACCCGACCGATCCAGGCCGTACAAGTGAGGGGTCCATGACCGACGACCACGGCGAGCACATGCAGTCCCCGTACCCCGAGTTCCGCCTGCGGCTGCCCAACGGCGGTCCGGAGGCGCGCGGGCGGCAGACCGACGAGTTGGGGACGAACGGCAGCCGGAAGTTCGTCATCGGCCCGGGACAGCCCGTACGACCGGAGGTGGTGCCGTCCTTCGCCACGCGAGCGGCCTCCGCCCACCGGCTGCGCGAAAAGCTGCTCGCCGAAGGCCGGATCAGGCAGTCCCAGACCTTGCCGGGCTGGCTGGAGACCGCCGACGACATCACCTTCAACTCCTCCTCCCAGGCCGCGGAGGTCGTCACCGGCCGCAGCTCCAACGGCTGGGTCGACTGGAAGACCGAGGACGGCCGCCCTCTTGCCGACTTCATGCCGGGGACCTGGGCCGGCCCCAATCGCCCCTGGTTGGTGCGTGGTTCCAACGTCAACGGCCTCGACCTGGTCCAGCGCCTCTGGCTGCCCGAAGGTCGAGTGACCCTGGCGGCCTCCCGGCTCCGCCAGGGCGTCGCCCAGGGCATCAGCAAGGACCGGCTGCGCACCCTCGTCCAGGAGGACTACGAGTCCACGGCGACGTACAGCCAGAAGCAGGACCTGGCGGAAGAGCTGCATGCTTTCCTGTCCCGGATGAAGCCCGGCGACACCGTGTGCACCATCTCCGACGGGCGGCTGCACGTCGGCCAGATCACCGGCGAGGCCGAGCAGACAGAATCCGAGGACCGGCGGTCCAACCTCCGTCGCCCCGTGACCTGGCAGGACACCGGATATCCCTACGACGAACTGCCGGAGGAACTCCAGCAGAAGCTGTCCGTCCAGCACGACATCGTGGACCTCACCACCGTGCAGTCCGTCGTCGAAGGGCTCGGGATGACGGACGAGGAGCTTGCCGACGACGCTGAGGCCACCGAGCGCGATCCCAGCCTGGAAATTCCTGCGATCATTGCCCGGCGTGAGCTCGAACTGCCCGACCCCACAGACGAGTTGGCGGCCGAACTCCACGTGCACGATGCGGGCTGGCTGCGCGAGGTGCGCGACCTCCTCTGGGACGAACGGCAGTTGGTGCTGTACGGGCCGCCCGGTACGGGCAAGACGTACCTCGCGCAGAAGCTGGCGGAGTTCCTCGGCGGCGGGCCGGAGCAGGTGAAGCTCGTGCAGTTCCACCCTTCCTATGCCTACGAAGACTTCTTCGAGGGGTTCCGGCCGCAGGAAGACCCCGAAACACGAGAGGTCGCCTTCCGGCTCACGGCCGGGCCCCTGCGGGAGCTGGCCGACCTCGCCTCGCGGGAGGGCAACCGGCACATCCCGCACTTCCTGATCATCGACGAGCTCAACCGGGCCAACCTGGCCAAGGTCTTCGGTGAGCTCTATTTCCTCCTGGAGTACCGGAACAAGTCGGTCCGGCTGACGTACTCCGGAGACGACTTCGCCCTGCCGCCGAACCTGTTCGTCATCGGCACGATGAACACTGCCGACCGCTCGATCGCACTCGTGGACGCGGCGATGCGTCGTCGGTTCGCGTTCGTGGAGCTGTCACCGCGCATCGAGCCGACCCGAGGGCTGCTGCGCCGATGGCTCGCGTCCCAGGACAGGGGTTCCGAACCAGCCGACCTCCTGGAAGCACTCAACTCCCGCATCGAAGAAGGCGATTTCAAGATCGGCCCCTCGTACCTCATGAAGAAGGGCGTCTATCGGGACGGCGGTCTGGAGCGGACGTGGCGCACGAAGATCCTCCCCCTCCTGGAAGAGCATCACTACGGCGAAGACGTCGACATCGAAAAACGCTACGGCCTCTCCGCCCTGCGGCAGTCGCTGCCGGAGCCGCCCGCGTGACCCCGGCAATCGTCTCGGCTGTCGAGCTCGTCGAACATGCCCCGGCCACGAGCCACCCCTTGCCGGACGCGATCGGCAGGGAACTCGCGGCCGGCCGGATCGTCGATGCCTCTCCCGACCCGTACACGCCGGGCCGGTGGCTGTTGCGGGCGGGCAGCAAGGTCGGCGCGGTCACCGTCACTTCTCCGCACAGCGGCGAAGCCGTCACTGTCCGCGTCAGGCCCAAGGTGCCCATCGCCCGGCTCTTCTTCCTCCTCGGCTACAGCCTGGACCCGCGCGGCGGCTGGCGTGACGGGCAGGTCGAGGTGGCCGGGTACCAGAACCTGGTGCCGGCCTTCGCTCACGCCGTCGAACGGCAGACCGACCGGGCGCTGCGGCAGGGTCTGCTCCAGGGATACCGGCCAACGGAGGAGACGGCTACGGTCGTCCGAGGACGGATCCGGGAGGCCGACCAGATACGACGTCGCTTCGGGGCGACACTGCCGGTCGAAGTGGCCTACGACGAGTTCACGACCGACATCACGGAGAACCGCATCCTGCGGGCCGCGGTGGACCGGCTGCTCCGTCTGCCTGGCGTACCGCGCGACGTACGCCGACGTTTGCTGCACCAGCGCACCCGTCTCGCCGAAGTTGCCCCGTTGGTGCGGGGACAGGCCTTGCCTGTCTGGCACCCTTCCCGTCTCAACGCCCGCTATCACCATGCCTTGCACCTCGCCCATGCCGTCCTGGACGGCATGTCGGCCGACCACTCGCCCGGCGGACTGCGTATCGAGGGCTTCCTGTTCGACATGAACAGGCTCTTCGAGGAATTCGTCACGGTCGCGCTGCAGGAGACTCTGCGTGGCACGGATCTCACCGGCCGTCTCCAGGACCCGCACCACCTCGACGAGGCAGCCGTGATCCGCATGAAGCCGGACTTCGTCCTGCAGGGACCGGACGGCACGCCCTTGGCTGTGGCCGACGCCAAGTACAAGGCGGAAAGGCGGGACGGCTACCCGGATGCCGACCTGTACCAAATGCTTGCCTACTGCACGGCGTTGGGACTGCCGGAGGGCCACCTCGTCTACGCGAAAGGAAACGCCCCGCACACCGCTCACCGGGTGCGGCACGTCGGCGTCATCATCCATCAGCACGCCCTCGACCTCGACCAGCCACCCGCCGAGCTGCTCGCCGGCATCGCGGCCTTGTCCCGGCAGATGCGCAGCGGCCGACCCACGGAAGTAGGATGAGGAGTAGGATAGGTAGCATGAGCGAGCCTACCGGCAAGTATTCGATCACGATGCCGCGCGACATCGCGGAGGCCGCCCGCGCCCGCAGCGGCCCTTCAGGCTTGTCCGCCTACGTCGCCACAGCCGTCGCCCGTCAGATCGAACGCGACAACCTCAACGAACTCATCGCTGTCGCCGAGGCCGAGCACGGCGCCATCACCGACGACGAGATCCAGGCCCTGCGCGACCAACTCCACCAGGCACGTCAGGAGCAGACCCGGGGCGGGGCAGACGCCGCGTGACCCGCTTCCCCGCCGCCACGCCGGGCGGCACCCTTGTCCTGGACAGCGAGGGACTGGCCAAGGCCGTCCTGCGCGACCGCACGGTCACCACCTGGCTCGCGCTTGCCCGCGCCGACGACGTGCGGGTGATCACGTCCGCAGCCACCCTCGTCGAGGTAGTGCACCCTCGGATCAACCGCCCGGCCCTGGAATGGACACTGTCCCGCCTCGTCGTCGAACCGGTCACCGAGCCGATCGCCCGCCAGGCCGCCGCACTGCTCGCCGACACCGGCCTCCACGGTCACAAGCACGCGATCGACGCCATGCTCAGCGCCACGGCACTCGCCGCCCCCGGCCCCATCACGATTCTCACCTCCGACCCGGAGGACATCACCGTTTTGTGCGGCACACGCGCCACCGTGATCAAGATCTGAGCGTCGGCCCCATGGCGCTATGCGCCGCTTCATGCTGAAGGAGCGCCAGGCGTCCCGTGAAGGCACCTGACGCTCCTGCCAAAACCACAGGTCAGTCGTCCTGCTTGACCCGCTTCAAAATCGCCACGCACTCCACATGATGCGTCATCGGAAACAGATCGAACGCCCGCAACGTCACCGGCCGGTACCCCTCCTCCGCGAAGTACCCCAAGTCCCGCGCCAGCGCCGCCGGATCGCACGCCACGTACGCGATCCGCCGCGCCCCCAGCGACGCCAGGTGCCGCACCGTCTGCTTCCCGGCCCCCGCCCGCGGCGGGTCGAGGACGACGACATCCGCCGTGTCGATCCCCGTCCGCGGCAGCACCGACTCCACCTTGCCGTGCTCGATCCGCACCCGGTCCAGGTCGCGCAGGTTGTGCCGGGCGTCCTCCACCGCGCGCTTGCTGGACTCGATGCCCAGCACCGCGCCCTTCTCGCCCACACGCTCGCCGAGCGCGCCCGCGAACAGGCCCACACCGCAGTACAGATCAAGCGCCATGTCGCCCTTGCGCGGCATCAGGCCCTGCATCACGGCCTGCACCAGCACATCCGCCGCCTTCGGGTGGACCTGCCAGAAGCCGCCTTCCGACACGCGCCAGGTGCGGTCGGCCGCGCGTTCGCGGACGAAGGGGCGGCCGTGGACGCGGTGGATCTGCTGGTCCTTTTCGCCGACGCGCAGGACCGAGACCGGCTTGTCCAACTCCACGATCGGCAGGCGGCCGCCCGGCTTCGGGGTGAGGACCACCTGGCGGTCGGTCGAGCCGATCGCCGAGATCGCCTCGACCGAGGCGATCTGCGGCCACTCCCGCTTCTCGACACCCAGCTCCGTGACCTCGGGCGCCGCGATCAGGCAGCGGTCGATGACCTGGACCTCGTGCGAGCGGTGCTTGCGCAGGCCCGCGTGGCCCTCCGCGTCGATCGCGTACTGCACGCGCGTACGCCACGCCGGGACCTGGCCCGCCGGGAGCTTGTCGCCCTCCGCCGGCACGACCGTGCCGTCCCAGCCGGCCTCCTCGGGGGTCAGGCCCGCCAGCCGCTTCAGCTGCTCGGCGATCACCTCGCCCTTGAAGCGGCGCTGCGCGCCCGGCTTGGCGTGCTGCCAGTCGCAGCCGCCGCACTTGCCCGGGCCGGAGAAGGGGCAGGGGGCCTCGACGCGGTCCTTCGAAGGCTCCAGCACCTTCACCGCGTCCGCCCGCAGGAAGCGCGACGTCTCCTCGCCCTCCGTCACCCGGGCCACCACCCGCTCCCCCGGCAGCGTGTGCCGCACGAACAGGACACGGCCCGACTCCGTACGGGCGACGCAGTGGCCGCCGTGCGCCACCGGGCCCACCTCGACCTCGTACTCCTCGCCCACCAGTGATGCGTTGGGTTCTTGCTGCATGGTGGGTCAGCTCCAGGAGACGAGAAAGGTGCGGCGGGATCCGCCTGGACAACAGCCGTCCAGTCTACGTCCCGCCGCACCTCACCTGCTAATTCGGCAGCGCCCTACTTCTTCGCCACCTTCTCCTTCTTCGGCGGCGTCACCGGACCACGCCGCACCGCACCCGGCGCGCTCCACTCCGCACGCTTGCGGGCCCGCTTGCGGGCCGCCTCCGACGAGTCGAGCTGCCACGGGACCGACGTCACCATCACGCCCGGCGTGAACAGCAGCCGGCCCTTCAGGCGCAGTGCGCTCTGGTTGTGCAGCAGGTGCTCGTACCAGTGGCCGACCACGTACTCCGGGATGTAGACGCTGACCGCGTCGCGCGGGCTCTCCTTGCGCAGGCTCTTGACGTAGTCGATGACCGGGCGGGTCACCTCGCGGTAGGGCGAGTCGAGGATCTTCAGCGGGACGTCGATGCCGCGCCGCTCCCACTCCTCCTGGAGGAGCTTGGTGTCGGCCGGGTCGACGTTGACGCTCAGCGCCTCCAGGGTGCCGGAGGAGCGCATCAGCTTGGCGTACGACAGAGCGCGCAGCGTGGGCTTGTGGATCTTCGAGACGAGGACGATGGAGTGGACGCGCGAGGGACGCACCGTGTCGTCGTCGACGGCCTCCTCCGCGGCGATCTCCTCGGACACGCGGTCGTAGTGGCGCCGGATGGCGGTCATGATCGCGTACCAGCCGACCATGCCGATGACGGCCACGTAGGCGCCGTGCGTGAACTTGGTGAGCAGCACGACGACGAGGACGAGCGCGGAGAAGACCATGCCGAAGGCGTTGATCGCCCGGGCGCGGTGCATCCGGCGCCGGGCGGCGGGGTCGGTCTCCGCGGCCAGGTGGCGGTTCCAGTGCTTGACCATGCCGCCCTGGCTGAAGGTGAACGACACGAAGACGCCCACGATGTACAGCTGGATCAGCTTGGTGGAGTCGGCGCCGAAGGCGTAGACGAGCGCGCCGGCCAGCAGGGCGAGCAGCACGATGCCGTTGGAGAACGCGAGCCGGTCGCCGCGGGTGTGCAGCTGGCGCGGCAGGTAGCGGTCCTGGGCGAGGATCGAGCCGAGCACCGGGAAGCCGTTGTAGGCGGTGTTGGCGGCCAGGAACAGCACCAGGGCGGTGGCCGCGGCCAGGAAGATGAACGCGAACGAGCCGTTGCCGAAGACCGCCTCCGCGACCTGGGCGATCACGGGGTTCTGGGTGTAGCCGTCGCCCACCGGCTTGCCGTTGACCAGCAGGTCGGTCGCCGGGTTCTCGGCCATGCGGACCTTGGTGGTCATGGCCAGGATCATGATGCCGACGAACATGACGGTGGCCAGGACGCCCATCAGGGACAGCGTCGCGGCGGCGTTCTTGCTCTTGGGCTTGCGGAAGGCGGGGACGCCGTTGCTGATCGCCTCGACGCCGGTGAGCGCGGCACAGCCGGAGGAGAAGGCGCGCAGCAGGAGGAAGATCAGGGCGATGCCCGCAAGGCCGGCGTGCTCCGCCTTGATCTGGTAGTCGGCCGTCGGGGCGCGCATGACGTCGCCCATGACGAGGCCGCGGAAGCCGCCCCAGAACACCATGACGATCACGCCGCCCACGAAGGCGTAGGTGGGGATCGCGAAGAGCGTTCCGGACTCCTTCACACCGCGCAGGTTCATCAGCGCCAGCAGCGCGATGACCGCCAGCGAGAACAGCACCTTGTGCTGGACGGCGAAGGGCATGGCCGAGCCGAGGTTCTCCACGCCGGAGGCGACGGAGACGGCGACGGTCAGGACGTAGTCGACCAGCAGGGCGCTGGCCACGGAGAGGCCGGCCTTCTGGCCGAGGTTGGTGGTGGCCACCTCGTAGGCACCGCCGCCGCCCGGATAGGCGTGCACGGTCTGCCGGTAGGAGGCGACGACCGTGACCATCAGGGCGACGATGGCGAGGGTGATCCACGGACTGTAGTGGTAGGCCGACGCACCCGCCACGGACAGGACGAGCAGCACTTCGCCCGGCGCGTACGCCACGGAGGAGAGGGGGTCGGAGGCGAAGACGGGGAGCGCGATACGTTTCGGCAGGAGTGTTTCTCCCAGCCTGTCGCTGCGCAGCGCCCGGCCGATGAGGATCCGTTTCGGCAGGTCGGTCAGTTTGGACACGCAGAGGATCGTAAGCGTTCGAAATGGCGTGCGCCCACCCGCCACCCGCCGGGACCAGAAGCGAGCATTCCGCGCGCCTCCGGTCCGACGGGTAAAGGGGTCGTCAAATACCGAGGTCAGTCACGAGTTCGTTCACCCATGCAGCCGAACCGGCAGCGTCCGGTGGCCGTTCGAGATGAAGGAGTCCACCGGCACCAGCTCCGCCGGCTCCGCCGCGAGGGTCAGGTCCGGGAAGCGCTCGAAGAGGGCGGGCAGGGCGACGGCCGCCTCCAGCCGGGCGAGCGGTGCGCCGAGGCAGAAGTGGACGCCGTGGCCGAAGGAGAGGTGCTCCTTGCCGGGCCGGGTGAGGTCGAAGCGGTCGCCGTCGTCGCCGTACAGCCCGGGGTCGCGCCCGGCCCCCGCGTAGCCGGCGACGATCGCGTCGCCCTTGCGGAGGGTCACGCCGTTCTCCAGCTCGATGTCCTCCACGGCGTAGCGCAGCGGAAGGCTGGCGACGGGCGCCTGGCAGCGCAGGGTCTCCTCGACCACGTCGTTCCAGCCGGCCTTGCCCTCGCGGACGAGGGCGAGCTGTTCCGGGTGGGTGAGCAGCGCGTGGATGGCGTTGTCGAGGAGGTTGACGGTGGTCTCGTGCCCGGCGCCGATCATCAGCAGCAGGGTGTCGACGAGTTCCTGCTCGCTCAGCCGGCTGCCGTCCTCCTCGTCGCGCGCGGAGATCAGGATGCTGGTCATGTCGTCCCCGGGGGTGACGCGCTTGGCGGCAACGATCGAGCCGAGCAGCTCGTAGATCCGGGCGTAGGTGGCCGTGACCTCCGCCGGATCGGCGGAGGTGTGGAAGATCGAGTCGACGCAGTGGCGCAGGCCCTCCCGGGTCGCCTCGTCGTCGACGCCGAAGAGCTCGCAGATCACCTGGATGGGGATGGGGTACGCGTACTCCTCGCGCAGGTCGACGATCTCGCCGTGCGGACGGGCGGCGAGACCGTCGAGGAGGTCGGCGGTCATCCGCTCGATGCGGGGGCGCAGTGCGGCCGTGCGGCGTGCGGTGAAGGCGGTGGCGACGAGGCTGCGCAGGCGGCGGTGCTCACGCCCGTAGGCGGTGAACATGTTCTGCACGGCCACCCAGGTGTAGAGCGGCCACTCCGGGGAGACCTCCCCGTTGATCCACGCGGGCCAGTGCTGCCGCGGGTCCTTGGAGACGCGCGGGTCGGTGAGCAGCTGCTTGATCAGGGGCTGGGACGTTATTGCCCACGCCACCACGCCGCCAGGGAGCTCCACAGGGGTCGCCGGGCCGTGGGCGCGGATACGGGCTGCCTCTCCGTGAATGTCGCGGCCCGAGGGATCGATGGCGACGGATGCGACAGGGCAGTTGTGGCGTTCCATCGGCTTTCTCCAGAGGTCTCTGCTGCTGCGGACGGATCGGACTGCGAGAGCTGCGAGGGCTGCGAGGACTGCGAGGACTGCGGTTCGGCGGTGTAGCCGGGCTGTACGTGCTGCGGCGCGGGCGCCGGTACGGGCACCGGCACCGGGGGGAAGCGCACGGGCAGAGCGGTGAGGGCCCGGTGGAAGGGGCCGGGACGCCAGACGAGCCGGTCGACGGGGACGGCCAGTTCCAGGTCCGGCAGCCGGTCCAGGAGCCGTTCGACGGCGACGGCCGCGATCAGCCGTGCGGACTCCTTGGCGGGGCAGTGGTGCGGGCCCGCGCTCCAGGCGAGGTGGGCGCGGTTGCCCGAGCGGTTCTCGGAGTGCAGGGCCGGATCGGTGTTGGCGGCGGCGAAGCTCACCACGACGGGCTCGCCCGCCCGCAGCCGCGTTCCCCCGAAGTCCAGGTCGTCGACGGGGTAGTGGACGGCGTAGTTGGCCATCGGCGGGTCGAGCCAGAGGACCTCGTCCAGGGCGTCCTCGACGGGCATGCTGCCGCCGCGGAGGTCGCCCGCGAAGCGGTCGTCGGCCAGCAGCAGCCGCAGCGCGTTGGCGATCAGGTTCTGCTGGGGCTCGGTGCCGGCGCCGATGAGGACGACGAGCTGGTGGATCATCTCCTCGTCGGTGAGCTCGGCGTGATGCGCCATCAGCCAGGACGTCATGTCGGCGCCGGGCTGCTCCCGCTTGTGGGCGATGAGCTCGACCAGGCTGCCGGTGATCAGGGCGTCGGCCCGCTCGGCGTCGACGCCGTCGAAGATGCCGGAGAAACCTTGCACCAGCCGGTCGCCGAGCTCGGGCGGGCAGCCGAAGAGCTGCTGGAAGACCAGCAGCGGCAGCATCTTGGCGTACGAGCGGAGCAGGTCGGCCTCGCCGAGCGCGGTGAACCGGTCGATGAGGCTGTCGGCGCTGCGCTCGACATAGCCGCGCAGGGCGTTGGGGTCGATCCGGCCGAGGCTGTCGCTGACGGCCTCGCGGTAGCGGCGGTGCGCGTCCCCGTCGGAGAAGAGGCAGTTGGGCCGGTAGGCCATCATCGGCACGACGGGATTGTCCGGCGCCACGCGCCCGTCCGCCAGGGCGCGCCAGCGGCGGGCGTCCTTGGCGAACCGCTCGGGGCTGCGCAGCACTTCGAGCGCGGCCCGGTAGTCGGTCACGAGGCTGGCGTGCGCCCCGGGCGCCAGCTCCACCGGGGCGACGGGGCCGTACGTGCGCAGCCGCCGGTAGACGGCCTGCGGGTCGGCGGCGAAGTCCGGCCCGTACAGCGGGGTGACGGGCGGGCCCGGTCGGTCCCCCTGGTGCGCGGGGCAGCCGGGCGGCGGACGGTGGGTCACACGTGCTCCTGGACGGTGCGGTTCTGCAGGTATTCCACGAGGGTGATCAGCGCGTGTGTGGAGGAGATCCGGTCACGGGCGTCACAGGTGATCAGCGGGGTCTCCGGGAGCAGGTCGAGGGCCTCGCGGATCTCCTCCTCCGGGTGCGCCGGGGCGCCGTCGAAGTGGTTGACGGCCACGGCGTACGGCAGGCCCTGCTCCTCCAGCAGGCCCATGACGTCGAAGGACTGCTCCAGGCGCCGGGTGTCGGCGAGGACGAGCGCGCCCAGCGCCCCCTGGGTCATGTCCTGCCAGAGCCGGGTGAAGCGCTGCTGGCCGGGGGCGCCGAAGAGGTAGAGGACCAGGCTGTCGCTGAGGGTGAGCCGGCCGAAGTCCATGGCGACCGTGGTGGTGGTCTTGCCGTCGATGCCGGCCAGGTCGTCGACGAGCGCGCCGGCCTGCGTCATCGTCTCCTCGGTGCGCAGCGGCCGGATCTCCGACAGCGAGCCCACGAAGGTGGTCTTGCCCACCGCGAAGTGCCCGACGACGAGGATCTTCACGGCGGTCTGCACGGTCCGTCGCAGATAGAGGTCTCCGTCAGAGGCGAGCACGGAGTCCATCGAGCACCTCCTGCAAGATCTGGGCCTCGGGCAGCTGCGCCGAGGGAATGGGAGCCCTGGTGGACAGGTGACCGCTGTCGACGAGATCGCCGAGCAGCACCTTGGTGACGCTGACGGGCAGCATCAGGTGGCCGGCGATCTCCGCGACCGACAGGGCGCCGCCGAGGCAGAGTTCCATGAGCCTGCGCTTCTCCGGGCTGAGGCCGCCGAGCGGCCGGTCCTCGTGCGCCATGACCAGGGTGACCAGGTCGAAGGTGTTGCGGGTCGGGTGGGAGCGCCCGTCGGTGACGACGTACGGGCGCACCAGCCCTCTCTCGTGCCTCGGCGCGGGAGGGGTCATGCCCGGTTGCCCTGCCAGGTGTCCAGCCGCGGCGGGCTGACGAGTTCCTTGCCGAGCCGGTCGACCGTCTTCTGCATGCGGTAGGTGACGGCCTCCATGTCGACGTTCTCGCCCGCGGAGACGGCGAGGTACGCGCCGGGGCCGGCGGCGATGAGGAAGACGTAGCCGTGGGCGAACTCCACCAGAGTCTGCTGCCAGGCGCTCTCCCGGTGCTCCGGGTGGGTGCAGAAGTCGCTGGTGGAACGGCTGATGGACTGCAGCCCGGAGAGGGCGGCGGCCTGGCGCTCGGCCTCGTCCCGGTCGATGCCCTGGGAGTGGGCGCGCAGCATGCCGTCGGCGGAGAGCAGGATCGCGTGGCGCGCTTCCGGCATCTTGACGACCTCGTCGAGCATCCAGCCCAGCTCTTTGTTCATGTGGTCGTTCACGCGTAGGGGTTCCCTTCGTCTTCTCCGGGGGCCCGGTCCGGGTGCCGGGTGGGGCCATCGTGCCGGTCAAATCCTTGGTGGCGGGCGGCGCGGCCGTTGCGGGTGCCGCGGGCGAAGGCGCCCATGCGCCGGGCGGTCTCCTCCGCGGTGCGCTCCTGCGGGGCCTCGGCGGGCAACGGCACCGAGCCCGTGCGGCCGTGCCCGGCCGGGGGCTGCCGGCGGCGGCGCTTGGGCAGTCCGCCCGCGGTGGACCCGGTGACCGGCGGCGGGGCGTCCGGCGCGGGCGGCACGGGGTCGGGGTGGGTGCGCTCCACCGGGCGCGGGTGCGGACGGCCGCCCGGGCGCGCGCTCCTGGCGGCCTGCCGGGAGGGCGGGGCCAGCGGCGTGGTGTCCGGCCCGTCGACGTCGAGCTGCGTCAGCAGGGCGCTGGGCAGGAAGACGACGGTCCGAACGCCGCCGTACGGCGAGCGGGTGTCGACGGAGACGCTGAAGCCGTAGCGGGCGGCGAGCACGCCGATGACGGGGAAGCCGAACTGGGGCGGGTCTCCGAGCCGGGAGACGTCCACGGTGCGGCGTCCGGAGAGGAAGGCGACGGCCTGCTGGACCTCCTGGCCGTCCATGCCGACGCCCGCGTCGTCGATGACGATGCAGGCGCCGTTGTGCACCGGCTGCAGGCTGACCTCGACGGTGGTGTTCGGCTGGGAGTGCCGGGCGGCGTTGTCGAGGAGCTCGGCGACGGCCAGCACGACGGGCTCGACGGCCCGGCTGACGACGGCGATGTCCGCCTGGCTGTGCACCCGGACGCGCCGGTAGTCGCGGATGCGCGAGGTCGCGCCGCGGACGACGTCGGTGAGCGGCGAGGCGACGCGCTGCCGGCCGGGCCAGGAGCCGCAGAGCACGGCGATGGCCTGGGCGCGGCGGCCGAACTGGGAGTTGGCGTGGTCGATCTCCAGCAGGTCGCGCAGCACGTCGGGGTTGTCGTGCCGGTCCTGCATGTCGGAGATGGCCAGCTGCTGCTCGTGGGCCAGTCCCTGGAGGGCGCGCATGGACGCCTTGAGCGCGGCCTTGGCGGACTGGTCCGCACGGGACTGCGCCTTGTCCACGGCCCGGGTGAACAGCTCCATCACGGACTGCATGCCCTGGGCGAACACGGTGCCGGCGAGACGTTCGTCGAGCAGCCCGGGCAGCGGCACGGACTGGTCCGCGGAAGCCGCGACGGCGGGCAGCCGGACCCGGACGAGGTGTCCGATCTCCTCGTCACGCGCCCGGATACCGTCCTCCAGCCGGTCGGCTCGCCTGCGCACACCGGTGGTGATCGTCCGCTGACGCATCAGGAGCACGACCGCAACGGTCAGAGCGATGGCCAGACACCAGATCACCACCTCCGGTATGTGATGTGACATCAATTCCTCTTGGACTACGGGGGCATTGAGGGCGCCGGGACAGGGGAAGGACCTGACGTCCCGTCCAGAAGCGGAATACGCGGATCATCCTAACCACGCGGGTGACCGTGTGTCCGATCTTCGTCACGAAAGACGAACACGCTTCCGCTTTCGGGGTGTCCGGCACGGACTGCACGGAAAGGGAAGTCCAATTCCGGACTTCTGCCGCCGTGTTGACGCTTCCGGTCCGGACCATTACCCCTCGTGAGCCCCCGACCGGACCCGGCCCGGTCCGCATCCGGGGTGGCCGGTCCTCGACGATCGGCTCCGGCCGCGGACCCGGCGGGGCAAGATCATTTCACCGGGTGATGAAATGGCCCCCGCGCCCGGTCGGCCGTCCTGGCCTCCGGTCGGCGCGGCACAACGGATACGGTGGTGTCGTGCACCGATTCGGATGATGCTCCGATGGGTGTGCCGCAAGCCGAAGCAAGGAAGTGTGAGCAGGGTGTTGGTGCAGGTCAGCGCGGTATTCCGGAATACGGGGGCATCGACGTGCACGTGGTGATCATGGGGTGCGGGCGGGTCGGCTCGGCCCTCGCGCAGACCCTCGAGCAGCAGGGCCACACCGTCGCCGTGATCGACCAGGACCCGACGGCCTTCCGTCGCCTGGGCTCCGGCTTCGGCGGGCGGCGGGTGACCGGGGTCGGCTTCGACCAGGACACCCTCCGCGAGGCGGGCATCGAGGAGGCGGGCGCCTTCGCCGCGGTCAGCAGCGGCGACAACTCCAACATCATCGCGGCCCGGGTGGCCCGCGAGATGTTCGGCGTCGAGAACGTGGCGGCGCGCATCTACGACCCGCGCCGTGCCGAGGTCTACCAGCGCCTGGGCATCCCGACCGTGGCCACCGTGCGGTGGACGGCCGACCAGATGCTGCGGCGGCTGCTGCCCTCCGGTGCCGAACCGCTGTGGCGCGACCCGAGCGGCGGCGTCCAGCTCGCCGAGGTGCCCGTCTCGGAGGCCTGGGTCGGCCACAAGGTGAGCCTGATCCAGGAGGAGACCGGGGTGCGGGTCGCGTTCCTCACCCGGCTGGGAGAGGCGATGCTGCCGTCGTCCTCGACGGTGCTGCAGGAGGGCGATCTGGTGCACGTGATGATGCGCACCGACGAGGTGGAGAAGGTCGAAGCGGCCTTCGCCCAGGGGCCTGAGGAGGCGCACCGATGAGGGTCGCGATTGCCGGTGCCGGTGCCGTCGGCCGCTCCATCGCGGGCGAGCTGCTGGAGAACGGGCACGAGGTCCTGCTGATCGACAAGGCTCCGTCCGCCATCTCCGTGGAGCGGGTGCCGCTCGCCGAGTGGCTGCTGGCCGACGCCTGCGAGATCACCTCGCTCGACGAGGCCGCGCTGCAGCGCTGCAACGTGGTCATCGCGGCGACCGGTGACGACAAGGTCAACCTCGTGGTCTCGCTGCTCGCGAAGACCGAGTACGGGGTGCCGCGGGTCGTGGCCCGCGTGAACAACCCCAAGAACGAGTGGCTGTTCAACGAGGCCTGGGGCGTGGACGTCGCCGTCTCCACCCCGCGTCTGATGTCCGCGCTGGTCGAGGAGGCCGTGAGCGTCGGCGACCTGGTGCGGCTGCTGCGCTTCAGCCAGGGCGACGCCAACCTCGTCGAGCTCACCCTTCCGCCGGAGGCGGCCCTCGCCGGCACCCGGGTCGGGGACGTGGACTGGCCCGAGGACACCTCGCTGGTCACCATCATCCGCGGCAACCGCGTGCTCACTCCGAACAAGGAGGACGCGCTGGAGGCCGGCGACGAGCTCCTCTTCGTCGCCGCCCCGGCACGCGAGGAGCAGCTGGAGGACCTGCTGTCGGTGCGTCGCGAGGACGTCGGCTGAGCGTTCCGCCGGGAATGACGGGGCACGAAAGGGCCCGGGAACCGTTCGGTTCCCGGGCCCTTCGGCTTTCGGCTGTCCGCTAGGCCTGTGCCTTCTCGCGCTCGGCGGCCTCCGCCGCCTCCATCTCCGCGAAGACGTCGATCGGCGCCGGGGCCTTGGCCAGGAAGATCCAGGTCAGGTAGACCGACAGCAGCATCGGCGGAATGCCCAGGGCCACCTTCACCCAGCCCAGCTGGGTGGCGTCGCCCCACCAGTACAGGGGGAACAGGATCGCCGACTTGGCGAGCAGGATCAGCCCCCAGGCCCAGCTGGCCTTGGTATAGGCCAGCTTGCGTCCGGGGTTACGGGTGCGCCAGGAGAGGTTCTCCTTGAACAGCGGGCCCAGGATCACGCCGAGCAGCGGGAAGCCCACGAGTGAGGTGACGATGTACGCCACCGCCAGCCCGAGGGTGTAGAGCATGCCCGGCAGGTAGAAGTTCTTGGCGTCGCCGGACATCATCGCGAAGACGGCGCCGAAGGCCACCCCGAAGACACCGCTGAAGGCGTGCTTGAGGGTGTCCCGGGACACCAGCCGGGCCACGCCCAGCACCACGGACAGGCTCAGCGCGGCGATCGCCGCGAGGTGGATGTCCCGCTTGACCGTGTAGAAGGCGACGAAGACGAGGCCGGGGACGGTGGTCTCCACCATGCCGCGCACCCCGCCGAAGGCCTCGAACAGAGCGGCCTCGGTGGCTGCTCTCGCATCGCTGCCGGGGCCCTGCTCCTGGCGGTCCACCGGCTTGTCGAGAGACGTCAACAGCTACTCCTGTCCGACGGGTCGGAGTTCGTATCGGGGGTTGAACAGCACCCGGCGGCCGCGGCTCATGGAGATCCGGCCGGAGGCGATCAGCTTGCGGCCGGGCTCTATGCCTGCGATGGACCGCCGTCCCAGCCAGACCACGTCCAGCGGGGCCGAGCCGTCGAACAGTTCGGCCTCCAGCGCGGGGACGCCGGCGCGGGGGCGCAGCGTGACGGTGCGCAGCGTGCCGGTGACCTTGACGATCTGACGGTCGTCACAGTCACAGATCCGGGTGCAGCCCACGGCCTCCGTGTCCTGCTGCAGCTCGGCGTGGTGCAGCTCTTCCTGCGAGCTGGACAGCCGGTCGAGCATCCGGCGGAAACGGCCGGTCGGCTTGTCGGAACGTGGTGCGGCGCTCATGAACCCAGCGTACCGGGGCGGGCCCCGCCCGATCCCCTCCCGTGACCACCTGCGTCACACCTCGAACCGGTATCCCATCCCCGGCTCCGTGATGCTGCGATTCCCGGGGGGCCGACCCCCGGCCCCCCGGCCGGAGGCCACCGGGCCCTCAGACCTCGAAGCGGTACCCCATCCCCGGCTCGGTAATGAAGTGCTTCGGGTGCGAAGGATCCCGCTCCAGCTTGCGGCGGAGCTGGGCCATGTAGACGCGGAGGTAGTTGGTCTCGGTGCCGTAGGACGGGCCCCAGACCTCCTGGAGGAGCTGCTTCTGGCTGACGAGACGGCCCGTATTGCGGACCAGGACCTCCAGCAGGTGCCACTCGGTCGGGGTCAGCCGGACGTCTCTCCCGTCGCGGTTGACCTTCTTCGCGGCGAGGTCGACCGTGAAGACCTCCGTCTCGACGATCGCGTCGTCGCCCGTGGCCGACGGCCCCGTCGGCTCGGCGCGCCGCACGGCGGCCCGCAGCCGGGCCAGCAGCTCGTCCATGCCGAACGGCTTGGTGACGTAGTCGTCGGCGCCGGCGTCCAGCGCCTCGACCTTCTCATCGGAGGTCTGGCGGGCGGAGAGGACGAGGATGGGCACCCGGGTCCAGCCGCGCAGGCCCTTGATCACTTCGACGCCGTCCATGTCGGGCAGACCGAGGTCGAGGATGACCACGTCGGGGTGGCGGGCGGCGGCGAGCTGGAGTGCGGTGGCGCCGTCGGGCGCGGCGTCGACCTCGTACTTCCGCGCCTTGAGGTTGATGACGAGAGCGCGGACGATCTGCGGCTCGTCATCCACCACGAGCACCCGGTTCATGCTGAACCACCTCTGCTGTTCATGCGGCCCATCCGCTGGGCGCGCGGTCTCGGTCTGTCGGTCTGTGCGTGCTGTGCTGTGCGGGCGCCGGTGCGCCGGTGGATCATGTCGTGGCCTGCGCCGGCAGGTCGGCGCGCACGGGCGCCAGGCCGGCTGCGGCCCGCAGGGTGAGGACCATGGTCATGCCGCCGCCGGGGGTGTCCTCGGCGGCGAGCGTGCCGCCCATGGCCTCCGCGAAGCCGCGGGCGACGGCCAGGCCCAGGCCGACCCCGGCGCCGCGCGGCGCGTCGCCGTAGCGCTGGAAGGGCTCGAAGATCCGGTTCTTGGCGCTGTCCGGCACGCCGGGGCCGGTGTCGGCCACCCGGACCTCCACCCGGTCGCCCAGGGCGCTGGCGGAGACCATGACGGGCACGCCGTCGGGACTGTACTTCACGGCGTTCTCGACGATGTTGGCGACGCTGCGCTCCAGCAGGCCGGGATCGACGGCGACCATCGGCAGCGTCTCGGGGATGTCGAGCGCGACGCTGCCCTCCGGGACGCCGCCCAGGGCCATCGGGACGACCTCGTCGAGGTCGATCTCCCGGATCAGCGGGGTGACCGTGCCGGTCTGCAGGCGGGACATGTCGAGCAGGTTGCCGACGAGGTGGTCGAGCCGGTCGGCGCCGTCCTCGATGCCGGCCAGCAGCTCGGCCTCGTCCTCCTCGGACCAGGCGACGTCGTCGGAGCGCAGGGAGGTCACCGCGGCCTTGATGCCGGCCAGCGGGGTGCGCAGGTCGTGGCTGACGGCGGCGAGCAGGGCGGTGCGGATGCGGTTGCCCTCGTCCAGCTCGCGGGCCCGCTCGGCCTCGCCGACCAGCCGCTGCCGGTCCAGGACGACGGCGGCCTGGGCGGCGAAGGCGGCCAGCACGCGGCGGTCCTCGGCGGGCAGGACGCGGCCGGAGAGCACGAGGGCCATGTTGTCGCCGACGGGCATGTCGACGTCACCGTCCTCGGGGCGCAGCAGCGGCCTGCCGGAGTTGGTCACCTCGCTCGCCGCGCAGGTCCACGGGTCCACCTCGCTGGCTCGTTCCAGCAGGGCCACGGAGTCCATGGCGAAGGTCTCCCGGACCCGCTCCAGCAGGGCCTCCAGGCTGGTCTCGCCGCGCAGGACGCTGCCGGCCAGGAAGGAGAGGATCTCCGACTCGGCACGCAGCCGGGCCGCCTGGTGGGTGCGGCGGGCGGCGAGGTCCACCACGGAGGCCACGGACACCGCGACGAACACGAAGATCACGATCGCGACGATGTTCTTCGGGTCCGTTATCGTCCACTCGTGCAGCGGCTCGACGAAGTAGTAGTTGAGCAGCAGCGAGCCGACGGCCGCCGAGGCCAGGGCCGGGAACAGGCCGCCGAGCAGCGCCGCCCCGACCGTCAGGCACAGGAACAGCAGCATGTCGTTGGCGAGGCCGACCTCGGGCACGACGGTCGTCAGCAGCATGCTGAGCGCGACGGGTGCGACCACGCCGACCAGCCAGCCCGCCACGATCCGCCCCCGCCCCAGCCGGGCGCCACGGGCCACGGGCAGGCCCCGGCCCTTGGCGACCTCGTCGTGGGTGACGATGTGGACGTCGAGGTCGGGCCCGGAGTCGCGGGCGACGGTGGCGCCGACGCCGGGGCCGAAGATGTACTGCCAGGTCTTGCGACGGCTGGAGCCCAGCACGATCTGGGTGGCGTTGACCCCGCGGGCGAACTCCAGCAGCGAGGCCGGCACGTCGTCGCCGATGACGTGGTGGAAGGTGCCGCCGAGGTCCTCGACCAGGGTGCGCTGGACGGCCAGTTCCTTGGGCGAGGCCGAGGTCAGGCCGTCGCTGCGGGCGATGTAGACGGCGAGGATCTCGCTGCCGGAGCCCTTGGCGGCCATGCGGGCGGCGCGGCGGATGAGGGTGCGGCCCTCGGGGCCGCCGGTGAGGCCGACGACGATGCGCTCACGCGCGTGCCAGATGGTCGAGACGCTGTGGTCGGTGCGGTACTGGCGCAGGTACTCGTCGACGCGGTCGGCGGTCCACAGCAGGGCCAGCTCGCGCAGCGCGGTGAGGTTGCCGGGCCGGAAGTAGTTGGAGAGGGCGGCGTCGACCTTGTCGGGCTTGTAGATGTTGCCGTGCGCCATGCGGCGGCGCAGGGCCTGCGGCGACATGTCGACGAGCTCGATCTGGTCGGCACGGCGCACGACCTCGTCGGGCACGGTCTCGCGCTGCCGCACGCCCGTTATCGACTCGACGACGTCGCCCAGCGACTCCAGGTGCTGGATGTTGACGGTCGAGACGACGTCGATGCCGGCCTTGAGGATCTCCTCGACGTCCTGCCAGCGCTTGGTGTTGCGCGCGCCGGGCACGTTGGTGTGGGCCAGCTCGTCGACGAGGACGACCTCGGGGCGGCGCGCGAGGACGGCGTCGACGTCCATCTCCGTGAAGGTGGAGTCGCGGTAGACGATCTCGCGGCGCGGCACCTCCTCCAGGCCGTGCAGCATGACCTCCGTGCGCGGCCGGTTGTGGTGCTCGACGAAGCCCACGACGGCGTCGGTGCCGCGCTCCACGCGGCGGTGTGCCTCGGAGAGCATGGCGTAGGTCTTGCCGACGCCCGGTGCCGCACCGAGATAGATCCGGAGATTGCCGCGTCCCATGGCCCCATTGTCTTTCACGATGCGCAGCCGTGTTCGGGCGGTTTTCGCCGCGAGGTGCAGCACTGCCGCGCACGTCGACCTTACGGCCAAGGTTCGGGACATATCGGGCGGGAGGCGGTCAGGGGTCGGGTATTGACGCAGTTCTGACGCCGCCTGGCGTGTCCTTCTGCGAGGATGCCCCGATGCACCGGGCATCCACGGCTCACACGTCCGCATTCACGCCCGCCGGGCTGGCGAAGATCCGGGCCCTGCTCGACCTCGCCTTCGAGGGAGACTTCACCGCCGAGGACTGGGACCACACCGTCTGCGGCATCCATGCCACCGTCCACAAGGGCGGCAGGCTGCTCGCCCACGGCTCACTGGTGCAGCGCCGGCTGCTGCACGGCGGGCGGTCGCTGCGCACGGGCTACGTGGAGGCCGTGGCCGTCCACCCGGACCACCGCCGGCAGGGCCTGGCGAGCGCCGTGATGGAGGCACTGGAACGGGTGCTGCACTCCGGCGGGTACCACCTCGGCGCGCTCGGCGCCGCGGAGGAGGCCGTCCCGCTCTACACGGGCCGCGGCTGGCAGCAGTGGCGGGGCCGCGCCGCCGTGCTCACCCCGGACGGCGTCGCGCGCACGCCGGAGGAGGAGGGCCACATCTACGTGCTGCCGATGCGCTCGGCACTGGACCTCGACGGGGAGCTGGTGTGCGACTGGCGGCCGGGGGACGTCTGGTGAGAAAGGGAAACCCCGCGCCCCGTTAAGGGGCGCGGGGCTGTCACATCATGCGGCTCCGCCGCGTGGGCGCGACCGGCCACAGACGGCCCGCGGCCGAAGAATCAGCCCTTGGCCAGCGCGCGCAGCGCGACATTGAGCTTGAGGACGTTCACCCGCGGCTCGCCCATGAAACCCAGCTGCCGCCCGTCGACGTGGTCCTCGACCAGCTTGCGGACCTCGGCCGCCGGCAGGTGGTTGGTCTTGGCCACCCGGTCCGCCTGCAGCCGCGCGTACTCCGGGGAGATGTCGGGGTCGACACCCGAGCCGGAGGCGGTCACGGCGTCCGTGGGTACGTCCTTCGGCTCGACGCCGTTGAAGGCGGCGATGTCCGCGCGGCGCTGCTGGATGTTCGTCAGCAGGACCTTGCTGTCGGCGGCGAGGTTGGAGGCCCCGGAGACCAGCAGCTTGTACTGGGTGTTCTCGGTGTTGGGCCCGGCCGCCGACGGCCGCGGCTGGAAGTACTGCGGGTCGGGCAGCGGGTTGCCGTCCTTGTCCTTCTTGTCGAGCGAGAAGCTCTGGCCCAGGAGTTCGGAGCCGACGGACTTGCCGTCGACCTTGATCTCGGAGCCGTTGGCCTGGTCGTTGAACGCGGCCTGGGCGATGCCGGTGACGACCAGCGGGTAGATCACACCGCAGACGACGGTGAGCACCAGCAGGGCCCGGAGCCCCGCCATCAGCAGCCGTGCCGTGCTGCGTACGGAGTTGTTCATGACGTCACCCGATGCCAGGGATGAGGGAGATGAGCAGGTCGATGATCTTGATGCCGATGAACGGGGAGATCAGGCCGCCCAGTCCGTAGATCAAGAGGTTGCGCCGGAGCATCGCGTCCGCGCTCATCGGCCGGTAGCGCACGCCCTTGAGGGCGAGCGGCACCAGCGCGATGATGATCAGCGCGTTGAAGATGACGGCCGACAGGATCGCGGACTGCGGCGAGTGCAGGCTCATGATGTTGAGCTTGTCCAGGCCGGGGTAGGCGACCGCGAACATCGCGGGGATGATCGCGAAGTACTTCGCGACGTCGTTGGCGATGGAGAAGGTGGTCAGCGCACCGCGGGT